>NZ_JAQMTJ010000091.1:0-4741 GCF_028330815.1 Dolichospermum lemmermannii CS-548 | reverse complement strand
GTAGGGAGTCATACCTGAGTCTGGCAGATGGGACTTTCACCCATATCAGACCGAGAGTTCAGCCTTTTTCCATGATTGGATTGGGTTGGTTAGCTTATGTACGGACTGATTACCGTGATTTAGCTAACAACGAATCGCACTTCTTGCCCGTCCTTGATGATTAGCGGGCAAGACTTGTACTGAGCTTGTCCATAGCGCAGCGTGGCGTTAGCCATAGTAGGCCCGCACCACCTTTGTACATCATAAGAGCGGAAACCCCTGTATTAAGCAAAGAAATATTCACTAGAAACCAGTCACAGACATTATTTCGTATCTGTGGCTCGAATTTATTTTTCTAAATGGGCAGGAGGAGAATCGAACTCCTATGACCTCACGGCCGCCGCATTTTGAGTGCGGTGCGTCTACCAATTCCGCCACCCGCCCTTGGGTGTCACTTTTGCAAGTATAGCCTATTTTTTTTAGTTTGGCAAGAGGTAATTAGATTTAATTTAGAAATTTTTTGGTAATTGGCTCACCAAACTAGAATCAATATCTCCCAAACTGGCACAACCACTCAGAGCCATTGCCAAATTTAACTCATCTTGTAATAGGGAAATGATGTGAGATACGCCAATTTTTCCAGCTACCGCTAATCCCCATAATACAGGTCGGCCAATGAGTACGGCTTTAGCACCGTAAGCTAAGGCTTTGAGGATATCTGTACCCCGACGGATACCACCATCCAATAGGACTTCGGCTTTACCGTCTACTGCGGCGATAATATCAGGTAAAGCATCCAAAGAAGCGATCGCTCCATCTAATTGTCTACCACCGTGATTAGAAACTACAATTGCTTGCGCTCCATATTCTACAGCCCGCACAGCATCATCAGCCCGTAAAATTCCTTTCACTACCAAAGGTAGGGGACTCAGAGATTGTAACCATTCCAAATCCTTCCAAGTGACTGCGGGGTTAATTTGTTGAGCAAAATAAGTCAATAAACCAGATTCTCCTGGTGCTTGGGGAATGTCCAAACCAGAGATATTGGTTAAATTAGCGGGATGTAAGCCAGGAGGTAAAGTGAACTCATTGCGCTGATCTCGTTCTCTTTTTCCCAACATAGGAGCATCTACAGTCAGACAAATTGCTTTGTATCCTGCGGTGTATGCTCGTTGCACCAAAGCCTGAGTTAAACCCTGATCTTTATGGATGTAAAGCTGAAACCATTGCAAACCTTTGGCAACTGTGGCAACTTCTTCTAAACTCTTGGTAGCAAGGGTACTCAACACCATGCCCACACCTGCGATTTCTGCTGCTAAAGCTGTAGCAATTTCTCCTTCTGGATCAGCCAGACATTGAAAAGCCATGGGTGCGATTAATAGGGGTAATTGTAAAGATTCCCCTAAAACCTGGGTAGTGAGGTTAATGTTACTAACATCAACTAACATTTTCGGACGAAGTTTCACTTTTGTAAAAGCAGCGAGATTATCCCGCAAGGTCACTTCATCCCATGCACCACTGCTGTAATAATCAAAAGCCATCTGGGAAAGATGCTCTTTTGCTAGTTGTTCGTATCCAAATAAATTAATCGCTGATAAAGAATTCATATCTTGATTGACTCTAGCAAAATCTACCAATTCCTCCATCCACCTTGAGATATAGTTTCACTTTTGTAATTAATGCCGTGATTTCGCACTAATTTTTGGTACTCTTGACTACCTGCCCAACGGTCAATTTCCCTCGCTCGTAATACGGGGACAGGATGGCTTAATTGGGCTGTACGGGCGGATTTGACCATTTCTCCCAATTCCGTTTTACTAATGTCATCATAGGCACGAGCTTGGTCAACAAAGGCATCTAAATTGAGTTGGGGGGCTAAACTGGGAGAACCGCCGGCTAACTTCATTAATACTGACATGACAACTTTCGGATTTTGGGTAGCTAACAAAGCGGCGCGATCGCAGGTAAACTCAGCACAGCGGACCCATTCTAATAATTGTGACTGGATAGCTTGAGCCAAAACAGCACCGACATTTGGGACAATGGCAGCAGCTAAAATCAATAAATTCACAGGTGTTAAATACACACTATGATCACATTTAAGATGACCTAATTCATGGGCAATTACAGCCTGTATCTCTTCATGGGTGAGGATTTCAATCAAGGATGTATGAATAACCACAAAAGGCTGTTTACCTCGCATGGCAAAGGTGTAAGCGTTAGGGGCTGGGTGTTGACGCACATATAACTGAGGTGGATCAATATCCAGAATTTGACAAGCTTCTAATAATAATTTGTGTAAATCAGGAAGTTGTTTTTCTCCTACTAAAATACTAGAAGCGATATTTTCCACATAAAAAACCTGTTCGGCCATGGGACCGAGCAAATTTCGCACCATCATATCTAAACCGGGAATTTGTTTGAGAGTTTTGGTGGCTTCCAAGTCCAGGGGATGACGGAATGAGTCTGCTTTTAAGCCTGTAAGCGAGGTTTTGAGTAAGGACATAGTATTAAAAGATTTGGCATGGGATAATGGCGGTATGAGTTATCTTTCGCGCAAAGACACAAAGGAGCAAAGGCGCAAAGTTTAGAAGATACAAGGTTGAGTTTTCCCAACCTTGATAAATATTGATTTCTATGGTTTTAACTTACCTGCGCTTCAGGAATACCGACGGGACAAGCTACGTTAGTACCACCTAAACCACAATAACCACCGGGGTTTTTGGCTAAATATTGCTGATGGTATTCTTCAGCATAGTAAAATTCTGGTGCATCTAAAATTTCTGTGGTAATTTTGCCATAACCGGCGCTGGTAAGGGCTGATTGATAAGCGTTCTGTGATGTTACGGCTAATTCTTTTTGCTCTTGTGAATAAACGTAAATTCCTGAACGGTATTGAGTACCAGCATCATTACCTTGACGCATTCCTTGGGTGGGGTTGTGGCTTTCCCAGAACACTTTCAATAGTTGGGAATAAGTAATGATTTTGGGGTCAAACACTACTAATACTACTTCATTATGACCTGTCATGCCACTACATACTTCTTGATAGGTGGGGTTGGGTGTGTAACCAGCCGCATATCCTACCGCAGTGGTGTAAACTCCTTCTTGTTGCCAAAATTTGCGTTCTGCTCCCCAAAAACAGCCTAAACCAAACATGGCGGTTTCTAAGCCTTGGGGAAAAGGTGCTTGAAGACGATTTTTATTAACATAATGTTGTACTGATACTCGCATTACTTCTGCGCGTCCTGGTAAGGCTTGCTCAGGTGTAGGTATGGCTGACTTTTTGCCAAATCCGAATATTCCCATGATTTTTAATTTGTATTATGTTTGATTGCTATTCTTTTTTATTGTAAAGATTTTTGTAGCTAGTACACAACGGCGTAAGTCAATCAACCATTAAAAATTTGACAAAAGCTTGTGTAATCTGCTTTTTTAATTTTTAATTTTTAATTTTTAATTCCGCACTGCGGTGCTAGTCGGAGATTTATCAACCTCAAATTCCACACCAAATACTTCTGCAAAACATTGATTGACAAAAGGACGGACTTGGTTACAGGTAATGTCAGGAATCCATCTGGCTAAACTGCTGACTGGTTTATCAATAATGCCACAGGGGATAATTTGTTTAAATCCTGTCATGTCTGGACAAACATTTAAGGAAAAACCGTGCATAGTAATCCATTTACTCACTTTTATGCCGATGGCGGCAATCTTGTATCCTTCTAGCCAAACTCCGGTAAAACCAGGAATCCGTTCTCCCTTCAAGTCATAATTTGCTAAAACGCGAATTAATACTTCCTCAAGTTGGCGCAAGTACCAATGCAAGTCTTGACGATAACGGCGTAAGTTTAAAATGGGATAACCTACCAATTGTCCAGGACAATGATAGGTAACTTCGCCGCCTCTTTCAATGCGATGCACATCATAATCACTTTTGTCAAGATTAAATTTAATAAATTCTGGATTTGCTGCTGTCCCCAAGGTGTAGACGGGGGGATGTTCTAGTAGAATTAAGACATCATCTAGTTCTGGATTGTGAATGCGTTCTGCAACGAGCGATCGCTGCCACTGATGAGCAGTTTCATAAGGCATTACGCCAACATTATATAGTAAACAACGGTACGGGTTCAATTGAGTGCTAGGAATCATCAGTGAATAGGTGATAAGCAAGAAAGAGGCAAGAGGTAAGACACCCGATAAGTAAGTGGGTGTTAAAAAATGTAAAAATATAATATAAACCTAACCCCCCAACCCCCTTCCCTACCAGGGAAGGGGGAGTCAAAGCCTCTCCCTTGGTAGGGGACAGGTTTGGAGAGAGGTTTTATATTTAATTGTGCCAAGCTACTTACCTCTTATTTTCCAAAAATATAACGAACAAATGTCAAGCTATGCAAAGGATCTTAAAGGAACGTCAAGGAAATATATTTTATAAACCACAAGGTGCTAGTTTGAATATATAACCTGAATGGGCGTTGGGAGAAGAGCAATAAGCTAAGACAATACCAGCTAATTTACTGACTGATGGCAACTTAAAAATTTATTTGTATCAATCAGGATCAAATTTCCCAAAATGGTTGTATTCTCTATACAATAGTGAACAAGACTGGGGGACAAGAAAAGGGTTCCTTTTAGGAACTACGGTCAGAAACGGTAAGTTCTACCGAGATTGCCTGTGGAGCGGAAAAACCTCTTAGAAGCCATTCTAAGACCGTGATGAAGCAGGAAGTAAACACTAAGGTTATCGCTGTCCAGATGTGTC
>NZ_JAQMTJ010000090.1:0-17112 GCF_028330815.1 Dolichospermum lemmermannii CS-548 | reverse complement strand
TAAGACAGAAGTTGAGAATGACAGAGAAAAACAAGGTATTATAGAATTGTTGGAGACTGTTTTATTGTCCAAATTTTCACAATTAAGCCGTCAGGAGATAGAAGCAATGTTTTTAGTGAGTGATATTAAGCAAACAAGAGTCTATCAAGAAGCAAAGCAGGAAGGTAGACAGGAAGGGAGACAGGAAGGTAGAGAAGAAGGTAAGCAGAATGGTGAGATGATTTTATTGATACGTCAATTATCGAAGAAATTTGGAAAATTGAAAGATATTTACATCGAAAATATAAACAGTTTGAATATAGAACAACTGGAAAAGCTGGGAGAAGCATTGTTGGATTTTACGGATATTAATGATTTGGAAACATGGTTAAAATCTGAGATAGACAAGTAAGTTTATTTAATTGTCTGATAGCGAAGCGTGGCGTAGCCATATCAGGATTTACAGGATTTTAGGATTTACAGGATGTTGGTTTGCGTTGAAGTTTTTTGGATGTCAGGATTTTTGTGATGTGGGGAATTTTTTGGATATTATTTGATTGATGATCAAAATTCTCAGTTAATAAAACATCTATTCTGCGAATAAAGCTTCTAAATCTTGACGACCATTCACGACTCTAAGAATTTCCACATTATTATCAACAACTTGATAAAAAATGATATAACCATTTAAAGGAAGTCCACGCATTCCCTGTCTTATGTATTCGTAACTGCGTCCCATATTAGGAAATTGCAGTAATTTTTCACACTTTTTTGTGAAATCTTGAAAGAGTATTTCTCCCGCTTCAATATTTCTGTTTAAAAAGTATTCAGAAATGCTATCTAAATCTCGAATTGCTAGAGGTGAAATCAAACATTGATTCATTTTTTTTCCTCTCGCGCATGACGAAATTTTGCCTGTATCTGTTCAACAACTGTTTCTAAAGGAACTCCTTCTCCTCGTTCTAATTCTGCTGCGGCTTCATTCACTTTAATTCTCACATCTTCTACCCAGTCTTCATATTCTCGCTGTTTTTCTTGTAAAAGTTGTAGAGCTTGATTAATGACAGCTTCAGCATTAGGAAACTTCCCTTGAGCTAACTGGTTGTGAATAAACTGTTCTTGTTCTGGTTTTAGGGTAATATTCATTGTCTATTTCCTATAACTGATAATTTTCATTATAAACGTAATTGTCAGAATCAGGATGTCTAGGATTTGAGGATTTACAGAATGTTATTGGATGATTTTTGGTGGGGAGTTGGGGATTTTTTTTGTCTGAATCAGGATTTCCAGGATTTGAGGATTTATGGCTTACGCCACGCTTCGCTATCAGGATGTTGTTGGATGATTTTTGGTGGGGAGTTGGTGATTTTTCAGGATGTTTTTGAATGATTATTTTTGAATAATTTAAACCATCTAAAAATTACCATCCTGTTAATCCTTTAATCCTGGTTATCCTGATTCTAACAAATACAATTTTCATTACCAACAAACCATCTAAAAATTACCATCCTGTACATCCTTTAATCCTGGACATCCTGATTCAGACAATTGAGAATTTCAGATACCCGACAACTTTTAACAATCTTCTCATTTATCACATTAATTATCGCAGAAGTCGGGGATCTTTAGATGCAAACTAACATCCTGTAAATCCTTAAATCCTGTACTTCGACTTCGCTCAGTAACCAGATATCCTGATTCAGACTTAATATTTTTCTGTAACTCTTTAATGTTACAGTTTACAAGTCTCGACGCGAGAGAAGCGATTCCAATTCACATACACCCTCTCCTCTTATAATATCCCAATCCTCTCTTCTCCACTTATTATTCCACACATTCGGGAGGTGTCCTTCTGGCTTGAGCAGTAGCATAGTAATACCTGGGTGATACAACCAATTTCTTTGTTTTTCCCAATCTCTCCATCCTACCTTGTCCATGAACTTATTCCAGATATAGTGGTTATGTATTTGCGTTCCACCCAAACTTTGATAAATCCGTTTCTGCACAGAAAAACCAAATTTACCATCACTGTATTTCACCCACAACTGGTCAATGATGCGGAGGTCTTCACAGGGAAAATAATCGATGTCTTCACAGGGAAAATAATCCCAGTGTTTATCATCTAAACCTAAACAACCTTTCCCTTCTCGTTTCGCAACCGCTAACATTACCCGTGCTGTTTCCTCTTCCGCTTCCTGCCATTTCCTTGCTGCGAGAAAGTCACGCAGTTTCCTATAGTCCATTCCACAGGATGATATTAATTGTACTTCTTGATTTATTAAACCCAATAATTCCCGAAACTCCCGCACAGTTTGGGGACGGTTGACTGGTTCTAACTCCATGCCTTTGAGAATAGCAGCATTTACCTTGTCGCTAATATTCTGATTAAATTTTTGCGGTGGTGATAATTTGACATCTTCCTCAGCGCGATAATTAGCAGGAATAGGAACTCTATTCGTTAATAAACTATATAATGTCGCAGCTAAAGCATAAACATCTGTATAATAACCAAAATCTCCACGCCGTTCATATTGTTCTATCGGTGCATAACCTTCCGTTTTCGTCGCTGTCATGCTTCTGATTTTACCAGGTTGAAATTCTCGCGCTAACCCAAAATCAATTAATACTGCTTCCTTGCTTTCCCGTCGCAACAAAATATTATTGGGTTTCACATCTCGGTGTAAAAGTTTCCGTTCATGAACACATTCTAAAGCTTGTCCAATTTGGTCAATGTAGCGCAAAGCTTCGGTTTCTGACAAGTAACCATTTTCAGCCGTGTAGTTTTCCACATAAGCTGCTAAATCATCACCGTCAATGTGTTCCATCACAATAGCCCAAAGTCCATCTTCGGGAAAATTGTCGTAAACTTGAACAATATGGGGATGATAGCATTTTGATAAGTCTAAGGCTTCTTTTCTAAACCTCTTTTGTATTTCCGCAAAGTCTGGTTTTTGTCGTTGTTCCCGGTTGAGGGTTTTGATCACAACCAACCTGTTTTCTTCTGTATCTTCTGCTAAGTAAGTTTCACCAAAGCCACCGCCACCGATCGCTCTTTTAATGATATACTGTCCATTCTGTAGTGGGGTGTTAGGTGTCCAGGATTGCATATTGTCAGAATCGGGATTTACAGGATTGGAGAGAAATTAATAATTAGTATAACATCCGCGTTTATCTGCGTTCATCTGCGTTTAATTGTCTGAATCAGGATGTCCAGGATTTAAGGATGTACAGGATGTTGTTGAATGATTTTTGGTGGGAAGTTGGATATTTTTATTTGTCTGATAGCGAAGCGTGGCGTAGCCATATCAGGATAGTTTAGGTAATGATAATATCACAATCCTGTACATCCTTAAATCCTGTAAATCCTGATTCAGACGATCCAAAATTTTACTATATATGCGCGGATAGATTTCTACTCCTAACATTAGTGTAAACCAATTATCGCATCTTGTCAAGTCTTGATGTCAAGAATCATATAAAAAACTGAAAATCAAAAATCTCCACCGCAAACCAACATCCTGTAAGTCCTAAAATCCTGTAAATCCTGATTCAGACAATCCAAAAGTTTAATATATATGCGCGGACAGATTTCTACTCCTAACATTAGTGTAAACTAAAATTTTCGCCTTGTCAAGTCTTGAGGTAAAATATTTTGAATGAATATAATGGCTATGTCCTGGGAATCCTTACCGATCTTGCCAAGGGGGCATACAATTTGCCTTTTCTCATATATAATAGTAGATTGTGTTGAATTAAAGCCATCCCATGCCTAAATTAAAGACTCGCAAGGCTGCGGCGAAGAGATTCCGCGTCACCGGTACCGGTAAAATCGTCCGCCGTAAACCGTTCAAAAACCACTTGTTAGAGCATAAATCCTCTAGCAAAAAGAGCAATATGTCCAAAATGGCAATTGTTCATGAACGGGACGAACCTAACGTGCGTTTAATGCTTCCATATTTGTAAAAGATCACAGGTAATAAGATATGACTCGGGTAAAACGCGGTAATGTAGCTCGTAAACGCCGCAATAAAATTCTCAAATTAGCTAAAGGCTTCCGTGGTTCTCACTCAACTTTGTTTAGAACCGCTAACCAACAAGTAATGAAGGCGCTTCGCAGTGCTTACCGCGATCGCAAAAAGAAGAAGCGTGATTTTCGCCGTCTGTGGATAGCACGGATTAACGCAGCTTCTAGACAACACGGTTTAAGCTATAGCCGTTTGATTGGTAATTTGAAAAAGGCCAATGTGGAACTAAACCGCAAAATGTTGGCACAATTGGCAATTCTTGATCCTGCAAGCTTCGCTAAAATTGCGGAACTCGCTAACTCGGTTAACGGATAAAGGTGGCAACGGATGAATAACGGATGTAACAGATGGCACTTCGGAGAATTGAAAATTAAAAATCAAGAAACTTTTTGGCATTTTTAATTGGAGTAAAACGCAGAGCGATTATGAATAAGTTACATCTGGTATTATCCGCTACCCTATCTTTGATTTTTTGGCTGTCTTTTCTCAGTGGAAATTTAACTGCATCTGCCGCAACAATGGCGGAAATTCAGCAGCGAGGCTATTTAAATATGGCAGTTAAGGATAATCTTCGTCCTTTGGGATTTAGGGATGACAAGGGCAATTTACAAGGGTTAGAGATTGATTTAGCCAAACATTTGGCCAGTGATTTGTTGGGTAAAGCTGATGCTGTGAAATTGCAACCAGTAGCTAATAGCGATCGCTTACCATTAGTATTTAATCAGCAAGTTGATTTGGCTATTGCTGGAGTCACAGCCACAGAGTCACGTTCCCGCATTGTTAGCTTCAGTGTTCCTTATTATTATGATGGGGCGGCAATAGTTACAAAAAATACATCTATTCAAGAATTAAAAGATATAGACAAAGGGAAAATAGCCGTTCTCAACAACTCTAGCACTGTTGGATACTTAAAATATTTTACACCGTCTGCTGAATTGGTCGGCGTAAATTCTTACGCCCAAGGCTGGGAAAAAATAGAAAATAATCAGGTAGATGGTTTTGCAGCGGATGTCAGCGTTCTTAGTGGTTGGGTGCAAGTACATCCTGAATATCACATATTGCCAACTAAATTATCAGCACAACCATTATCTGTAGTTATGCCAAAGGGATTGCAGTATGATGAGTTAAGACGTAACGTGAATGAAGCGATCGCTCGTTATACAGTTACAGGTTGGCTGAAAGAACGGATAGAATATTGGGGATTGTCGTAATTTAGTGAGAAATATACAACCTAATAACTGATAATAGATAGGGTATTTTAATAATTTGTATTTGTAGAAAATGGATAGCAATTTAGTCGTCATTTATCTGTCAATTTTCGTTAGTTTACTTGCATTTGCAGGTGTGAGTGTTTTTCGTCAAGTATTCAAAACCCGCAAACTTGAAAACTCTCTAGGTAAGTTAAAAAACAAATTAACTAAAGAAAAAGGTACGGCTCAAGAATATTATGAATTAGCTAGTATCTATTCAGAAAAAAAAGTATTTAGTCAAGCCATACCCCTATTTCAAAAATCTCTCAAAGCAGCCGAAGAAGAGGGAGAAGAATCTATTGCTCCCATTTACAACGGTTTGGGATATGTTTACTTTGCTCAAGAGCAATATGACTTAGCAATTCGTCAGTACAAAGAAGCGATTAAATTGAACCCAGATTATGTATCAGCCTTAAATAATCTCGGACACGCTTATGAGAAGAAAAAATTGACTGCTCAAGCCTTGGAAATGTATGAAGCAACACTCAAATTATCACCTAATAACCCCGTTGCTAAACGTCGGGCTGAATCTTTACGTCGCTTAATTTCTATATAAGTAAATTATCTCGTTCCCAGTCAGAGACTGGGAATGCTATCACAGAGGCTCTGCCTCTACTTTTATCAAAGGCAGAGCCTTCTAGAATTCATTCCCATACAGAGTATGGGAACGAGGAAAGTTAAAATATCCTCTTAATCTTACTGTTTCTCATCTTTGTTGAGGAATCAATAAATGTACTTTTTCAGAAAAATGTGCAAGATGATTAAGAAGCTAAATCTTTTTTACAGGCTAACTATTAGCATTATTATTTGCATTAATATCTGCTGGGGATTTCCTAACATTGTATTAGCTGAAGAAGCGATAATTCCACACCCTCTCAACCCCTTAACAGAACAAGAAATTAATACAGCAGTTACCATAGTTAAAGAGCAAAAAAATCTCAGTGAAACCGCAATTTTTCCCATAATTGCCTTACAAGAACCCGATAAAAAAGCAGTCTTAAATTTTACACCTGGTAAATCATTTCTCCGCCAGGTTTTTTTGCAAGTTTATGAAATAGAACTGAATAAAACCTTTACTGGAACAGTTAATTTAAACACTAAAAACCTCACTTCCTGGCAAGAAATACCTCACGGACAACCTGCTATTTTAGCACCAGATTATGCAAGAGCAAGAGAAGTAGTTAAATCAGATTTACGTTGGCAAATAGCTATGCAAAAACGGGGAATTAAAGATTTTGAAAATGTAGAAATAAGTTGTTGGGGAGCAGGAATACTCAATAAAGCAGAAGCAAAATCTGGTAATCGAATTTGTCGAGCATTATCTTATTATCAAGGTAAACATTGGAATTTTTATGCCCGTCCCATAGAAGGCGTTTTAGTTACAGTTAATTTAAATAAAGGTCAAGTTGATAGTTTTGTTGATAATGGGATAGTTCCTCTTTCCCAAGAAAATTGGGATTATGATGTTAATGCTTTTAGTCAAGTAATTGCACCACCAAAACCATTAAATATTAATCAACCAGAAGGAACAAGTTTCCAAATTAAAGGTAATGAAATTACTTGGCAAGGTTGGAAATTTCGTTATTTAATGCACCCCCGCGAAGGTTTAGTTTTGTATCTTGTCAAATATAATAATGGTGAAAAAGATAGATCAATTTTATATCGTGGTAGTCTTTCAGAAATGGCAGTTCCTTACGGTCATCCTCAGCCCAATTGGTCATTTCGTAATGCCTTTGATGTGGGAGAATATAATTTGGGATTATTAGCGAATAAACTAGAATTAGGTAAAGAAATTCCTGAAAATGGAGTTTTACTGAATACAGTGCTTGCTAATAGTGCAGGAGAACCTTTCAACATACCCGGATTAATTGGTATCTATGAAAGAGATAACGGTATCCTGTGGAAACATTTTGATTACAGCACGCAAAAAAATTATGTCCGTCGCAATCGTGAATTAGTCATAAAAATGATGACGACAGTTGACAACTATGATTACAGTATCAATTGGATATTTAGGCAAGACGGTACTTTAGAAGTAGAGAATGAGTTAACGGGAATTGATTTAGTCCAGGGAACAGCCAGCATAAAACAAACTGAAAATAAGTCATTTGGCAGATTATTAGCTAAAAATATCTTTGGAGTAAATCATCAGCATTTCTTCAATTATCGCTTAGATTTAGATATAGATGGACAAGCTAATTCTGTAATGGAAATGAATGTAGAAGCGTTACCAATGGGTGATAAAAACCCGTTAGGCAATGCCATAACTGTAGAAGATACTCCACTAAAAACCGAAAAATCTGCTGTGCGTGATATGGATATTCAACACAGTCGAGAATGGATGATTGCTAGTGCAAATAAACAAAATAATTTAGGTGTTTCACCTGCATATATGTTAATGCCAGGAGGAAATACAATTTTGTATGCGGTAGAAGGTGCAAATATTAGGAAAAAAGCAGGTTTTGCAACTCATCATTTTTGGGTGACAAAATATAAACCCAGTGAAATGTATGCAGGTGGAGATTATCCCAATCAAACGCAATTGGGGGAGGGTTTACCAAAATATATTGGTGATAATGAATCTGTGAATAATGAAGATCTAGTTGTCTGGTACACAATGGGAATCACTCATATTCCCCGTCCAGAAGATTGGCCTGTAATGCCAACTCACCGCGTTGGTTTTAAATTGATGCCCAGGGGATTTTTTAAGAGGAATCCCGCGATTAATTTGGGTGAGTGAAACAAAAATAATATGTAATTTATTCACCCAAAAAAAAGAAGCCCAAAATTTATTTCTGGGCTTCTCATGTCCCCTTTTAGGGCGCAAGGGCGTTACCACGAATTAAGCTACCAAGAGTTTTGGCAGTAATTTTTAATTGAGTGAAGGGGTTAGCGGGAACTACAGTTTTATAAAGATAACTATCAAAAGTTAGCTTTTGTACATCCATGTCATCACACATTTCTACAAATGCTTCGCGGGTAGCATCGGAACGATAGAAGACGTTTTGGAGAATGTCTAATACTTTGTAGGTGAGTCCGTATTTCTTATCCCAACGTTTCAGGTATACTTTGAGATCGGCTTCTGTGGGAATCCGCGCACCGCCGTTAGCTGCTTCTACAATGGCCTCGGCGCACATTCTGCCAGATTTAGCCGCAAAGTAAATACCTTCACCAGAAGACTTGGTAACATAACCAGCAGCATCTCCTACCAAGGCTATGCGTCCAACAACGCGACGGGGACGGGGATGTTCGGGGATGGGGTGTGCCTCTATTTTGATGATTTCACCGCCGGCTAGTTTTTCAGAAGCACGGGCGCGAATACCAGCTTGGAATTGTTTGATTCTGGCTTTGTTGATGTGCATTGTGCCAGTACCTACCGCTACGTGATCATATTTGGGGAATACCCAAGCGTAGAAGTCGGTAGAAACATCATCGCCAACGTACATTTCGGCGAGTTCATTGTAATAGGCCATTTTGTCTTGGGGAAGACGAATACGTTCTTGGAAAGCGATCGCATAATTGTAATCCCCAGCACCCATATCCTTAGCAATGCGGGAATTTGCCCCGTCCGCACCAACGATTAAATCCACTTTCAGGGTTTTAGTAACGCCCTGCGCTCCTTCTCCTGTATGGTCAACGTAGTGGATTGTATAGGGGTCAGACTTGCCGGCAGGAATATCAACTTTATGAACAGTGGCGTTAATTAAATTTGCCCCTAATTTTTCCGCCCGGTCTCGCAAGAAGCCATCCAACACTTCTCTGCGGCACATTCCTATGTATTCATCTTGATTTATTAGATTGATATCAACCTCACGATTAGAGGGAGAAATCATTTTCATTTTGCGGACTTGACGGTCAATAATTTCTGGAGGTAAGTCAAATTCCTTCACCATACAGAGGGGAATAGCACCCCCGCAAGGCTTGGCGTAATCTAGCTTCCGCTCAAATAAATAGGTTTCAATCCCAGCTTTAGCTAGTGTTTCAGCAGCGCATGAACCCGCAGGTCCTGAACCAACAACAGCAACCCGTAGTGTCAAAGGTTTTCTCCCAATTATAAACATTTTCCCAAAGTATCCTATCACGGACTTTTGGCTGAATTCCTTCTATAGCTCTATGTTTTGATAGAAATGCAATATTCCTTAATATTTCGATATAAAAACCCCACATTTCTTATCCTATAAGTAGAGATTAATCAATGGTAATTAACAATACCTTCACTATTTTCTGTTGATGAATTTATTGAGTGTTAAAGGCGTTAATGGTAATTATGGCGGTGAAGCTTACCGCACTGGCGAACTTTGTAAGGTTTGTGGTAATATTATCCAACGCATTAAATTAGGTGGGCGTTCCAGTCATTTTTGTTCTCAATTTCAAAGTTAGTGTTAAATTCATATTTCTGTCTTCAAATCAACTTAAATGACTCGCTTTATCCATGATCAATTTGCCAAACAATATCTAACTGAACTATTAACACCCTATGGTCAAGTAGAAACCAGTAAAGATATCACAGCAGAAGTCAGACAAATTGACGTTGTATTTATTCCTTCACCCCAACCAACACAAAGCCTGGAAGCCCTAGGAATATTGGGACGGATGGTGAGAAATTATGCTATATTTGAACCATTCCGTAATGCTGTCACTAAAAGTGAAATTCGCAGTTGCATGGGTAAATTATTTGACATCCATGGAGACATAGAGCGTCAATCTAATCGCAATAATAACCGTATAAATGAAGCCGAATTACCCCGGCTATGGATTTTTTCTCCTACTGCGTCAGCGGAACTTCTCACAAGTTTTAATACAACTGGAGATGAAGAAAACTGGGGAAAAGGGATTTATTTTTTGGGAGAAGGCTTAAAAACCGTAATTATTGCGATTCACCAACTCCCCAACACACCAGAAACCCTATTTCTGAGAATTTTAGGGAAAGGGAAAGTACAACGACAAGCGGTTGAAGAATTAGAAGCACTGGCAAATAATAGTCCCTTCCTTGCGGATGTCATACAATTGGTACATAACCTAATTGCTGTGTTATCTGCACGTCAACGACAAGAACACGATATTGATAAAGATGATCAGGAGTTGATTATGAAATTATCGGAAATGTATCAACAACAATTAGAAGCACTTAAAAAACAAGGACTTCAAGAGGGACGACAAGAAGGACGACAAGAAGGACGACAAGAGGGACGACAAGAAGGACGACAAGAAGGACGACAAGAAGGACGACAAGAAGGACGACAAGAAGGACGACAAGAAGGACGACAAGAAGGTGTAGAAAGGGAACGACGCGCTATGATTGAAAGTATCATGCAAGTCCGATTTGGACAGGTTGATTCTCAGCTACAAACAATTATCAACCCTCTAATTGCCATGAATAGGGAAGAATTTACTCCTTTGCTTCTACAATTATCTCGTGAGGAGTTATTAGCTAGATTTGCACAATAATTGAGTGAGGCGAAAATCAGCAACCCCCCGCAGAATTTACAAATAAATCAAAGCGCGAAAATAGAGAATTGGGGGGTTGACAATTGCTTTGGGATTTGTTATCATGAAGTTGATAAGGAAGAACTATCTTGAACTAAATATTAATTTTTTCTGAAACCGCTTACTACCAAGGTAGGCGGTTATGTTTTTTGAGGAAAGAAATTACCTTTGTGTCTGGGTACAAGATAAAATTTTGAGTAAAAGCGTTTATTTTGGAACGAGGGGAATTTATGGCTGTTAAAAAAGGCAATATGGTGCGGGCTATTCGGGAAAAGTTGGAAAATAGTCTAGAAGCTAAAGCTAGTGATTCCCGCTTTCCTAGTTATTTGTTTGAAACTAAGGGGGAAATTGTCGATATTAAGGGTGATTATGCTTTGGTGAAGTTTGGACAAGTGCCAACGCCAAATATTTGGTTAAAGTTAGAACAGTTGGAAGAGTTTGTTTAATTGGTAATTGTGCTTTAGCTTAACCGACAGAAGCCCCACGCCTGACCCTAAGGGCAGCGTGGAACTACCCAACAAGTGGTAGAATTAAGATTCAACCCCAATTCCCTCCCTAATATATATTGCGGTTGGGAATCTAAGGTTGATAAGGTTTATAATGTATAGGTGAAATTTTTCACCAACATACCAGGAACTAAACTTCCTCCTAATTGTCGGCTTTCGTAAGTTCCGACTTCGGGAATAAATTCCTGGAAGTTTGTTAAATCAATGAGATTTTCTGCACTCCAAAAACGATAGAGACTTTCATCAAAGCGTAGGTTAGCAATGGGGGCAATAATTTCGCCATTTTCTACCCAAAAGCAAGCATAACGAGTCATCCCTGTAATTCTCCCAGATGGGCGATCGCTCCAGTTTAAATAATGTAAATTAGAAACATATAACCCTGTATCTAAACTGGGTAAAATCTTCTCAAATGCCAAATTACCAGGATTAATTTCGGGAGAACGTAAGGTTTCTGAACCATTCGCACCATTAGCGGGTTTATGATATTCTTTCGCTGTGCGAGAATTAACTAAGCTATTAATTAAAATCCCTTTTTCAATTAAAGTTAATTCGGATGCAGCCATTTCTCCTAAATTATTAAATCTGGGAACTAAACCACTTTGAAAATTTTCTTTTAAAGTGAATTTTGAAGAAAGTTGTTTTTCTTGACGTGATAAAGCAGCTAAAGCACTATTACCTTGTTGAATACTAGCTTCACTGATAGCACCCCAGGAAAGCATACCCAATAAATCAGCTACCGCAGCGGGAGCAAAATAGGTTTTGTATTGTCCTTTTGGTAATTCTTTAACTGGACGAGATAGCATTTCTAGCTGCTGTTTCCCGTCATTTATTTTAGCTAAATAAGCAGCTTCATTCCATTCACTTCCGGCAAAAGTTCCTTTTACAGCTTGTCCTGAGGCCATAAATAAGGAATAATCTAAATTAAAGGAATCAGTCACAAACCAGTGTTTTTGTCCGCTAGAATCACCATAACCTCTGATGACAATTCCCCCAGCATACATCCCCGTAAAATCTAAATTAGTCACAGTTTCGAGAATGCTAGGAACTAATATTTCTGGAGTTAGTAATTTACCAATATTAATTTCTCGACTGCTATGATTTCCTGATGGTAAAACTAAATAAGGATCAATTGGTAATAATGGTAATTCATCACGTAATTCTTGTAAAGCAGTGGATACTAATTCCCAGTCTATTTCCCAATTTCCAGTCAAAGGAAACTGACGAAAACTACTGCGTTGATTGGCCATTAAAGTTAGTTGAATCGAACCATCATGAACATAACCTGTTTGTCTAACTTTGGCAGAATTAAAGCGAGTAAATTGACTGCTTTCGCTGCTAAGTCGCACAGTAAAATGTTCATTTTCTGCTTTTTTAATCAGCAGGGTTTCCACAAGTTGATTAAAAGTTTTTTCTAGCGTTGATAATTCTTCTGGTTTCATTTTTTAAATTGTATCTGGATCAATATTTAATTCTCGCAATTTTGCTGCTAAACGTTCTGATCTTCTAGCTTCCCATTCTGCTCTTTGAGATTCTATTTCTGCTCTTTGGGATTCTATTTCTGCTCTTTGCACTTGTATTGCTGTTTTTTTAGTTTCCTCTTCTGCGGTTTCTTCTGGTGTAGGTACTAACTCTCCTGCTGGAGTAAAATACCTCAACAATCCTTGATGAATCCCTAAGTATAAACCTAACTGTTCACTCCATAAATGTCCCTTTTCATTTAGTCCTAAAGGTTGATATTTATTATCAACTAAATGAAAACCTGCAAATTCTAATGTATAAGGGTCAAACCAAAAATAATCCGGTGTGCGGAAAGTATTTTGATAAAGTTCCTTTTTATATTCTCTATCAGTATTAGCTGTACTGGGTGAAAGAATTTCTAAAATGAAATTAGGATATTTACCATCTTCTTCCCACACTACCCAGCTTTTGCGGGTTTTGCGTTCAGTTTCCAAGACCACAAAAAAATCAGGACCTCGGAAATATTCTGATTTTTTTTGGTTAGGACTATAGTAAATAGTCAAATTTCCCGCAGCATAGAAATTTGTTCTATCTTTCCATAACCATTCTAAACATTTGAAAAGTAAAATTATTTGTCGTAGATGTAGTTCAGTTTCCACGGGAGGTTCATCACTATATAAATCACTAGGAGGAAATATTACATCTGCGGAGATGTCTTGTTGTGATTCTAATTCTTGAGCAATGATCATATTGATATGGCATCAAGTAGTTACTTGTTTATTGTAGCATTAATTCAAGATCAATATATTATCAATTCTTTGTTGGGTTGCGCTATCGCTTAACCCAACCTACTTTAACTTTGCGCCTTTGCTCCTTTGCCTCTTTGCGCGAAACATATTCATTAACCACCACCAAAAACCTCCACATTTGCAAATTCACAAACTGGTGAACCATGACCTACAGAAATGGCTTGATTTGGTTCTCCTTTACCGCAGAAAGGTGTACCATATATTTGCCAATTAGTATCATTACCAACTTTAATTAAACTATGCCAAAATTCTGGCGTAGTGGCACGATAGTTAGGATTACGCAGGGTTTTAGTAAGTTTACCGTTTTCAATTAATTTGGCATATTCACAACCAAATTGAAATTTATAACGTTGATCATCTATTGACCAAGAACGGTTAGATTCCATGTAAATCCCATGTTCTATTCCTGAGATAATTTCCTCAAAGGTGGCGTTTCCTGGTTCTAAATTCAAGTTAGCCATTCTATCAATTGGGGGACGATTCCAGGAACAAGCACGCGCACAAGCAACACCTGGTAAATCTGCTCTGGCTTGACTTTCTAAACTGCCTAAACCCCGTTGTAAAATGCCTTTTTTAATCACATATTCTTTGGTTGCTGCTGCACCAGTATCATCAAAACTATAACTGGCAAATTCACCTGGTACTGTAGGATCAAAGGTGATATTCATCAGCGGTGAACCATATTCTAATTTACCAAAATCATCTTTGGTAACAAAACTACCTCCAGCATAGTTGCGTTCATCTCCTAAAATGCGGTCAATTTCTAAAGGATGTCCGATACTTTCGTGAATTTGTAGCATCATTTGGTCTGGTGCTAAAACTAAATTAGTGCGGGTATTTGGACATTCTTCCGCTGTTAATAATTCTAATGCCTGTTCACCAACTTTTTGAACTTGATGCCATAAATTATCTTGTTTGAACAGTTCCCAACCTCCTTGATAAGAGTTTGCATGAGCGCCGTTATTGCTGCGTTGTTGGACGATTGTGCCATCTTGAGCGATCGCTCCAAAATGATGACTAAGAGATAGAATATTCTGATATACTTCTGAACCATTACTACTCACGAACCAAGTTTCTTTTTGATCTGTACCGACGGTGGCTGTAGTTTGAATGATTTTATCGTTAATTTTGAGTTGCTGACAAATCCGAATTAGTAAGTTGTTGATTTCTCCAGGACTAAAAGTGTTAAATGGTTCTAAAAATGGTGAGTTATATTCACCAACTACTTGAGGACGGGTATTTTCACTCAGGGGATATATCCACCATTTACTAGCTGCTAATGCTTGTTTATAGGCGATTTCCGCAGCGTTTTGTAAGCTAGAAGTATCTAAGGAGTTGGTGGCTGCATAACCTAAACAACCATCAACTATGACTTCTATCATTGCTCCCATGTTTAATGATTTACCATTGCTTTGGGGTAAACCATCACGCACGGAATGATGGGTTGAAGTTGTTTTTACGGCTCTAATTCCTACCCAGTCAGCGGGGATGTTTAAATGAGAAATTGCGGTTGTTAATTGTTTCCACATTGTGTTAATTAAAAATTGAGAATTATTTTTTGCACGCAGAGACGCTCCAGGTACAGAGAGGAATTTTTAATTTATTATCTGTGCCAGTGTGTTCCTTCTTTGCTATCTATTAAGGTGATGCCTTTTGTTAAAAGTTCATCACGAATGCGATCTGATTCGGCGAAGTTTTTGGTTTTTCTTGCTGTTTGTCTTTGTTGAATTAGTTCTTCAATATAAACATCACTTAAACCATCATTGACAGGATTTTCTGTTTCTGGTTTGGCGGTTAAACCTAAAACTTCTGCTAATGTAATTAGGGTTTGCCATTTTTGCAGTAGTTCGTTAGCTGGGGTTGCTGTTTTTCCTTGATGTACAATAATATTCCCTTCCCGATTTAGCTCTTTGGCTAATTCAAAAATTATTACTAAACCACCAGGAAAATTAAAATCATCATTAACGGCTTCTTGAAATCTCTCAATCTCGGAATTTTGGATTTGGTTAGATTCATCCCACTCTAGTTTTTTACCATGTTGATGTCCAAATAATAAACCTTCTTTGATAGTATGCCAGCCGTTGGTTGCTGCTAATATAGCATCATCGGTAAAATCTATGGGTTTACGATATTGTGCCATCATCACAAATAAACGCACAGCCATTGGGTCTACACCCCGATCTAATAATTGACGAATGGTGATAAAATTACCCAAGGATTTGGACATTTTTTCCCCATCTACTTTGACCATGCCGTTGTGTAACCAATAATTGGCTAAAGGTTTGCCGGTAACTGCTTCCGATTGAGCAATTTCGTTTTCATGGTGGGGGAAAATTAAGTCAGCACCACCAGCATGAATATCTATGGTATCACCCAAGCGATCGCGTACCATCGCCGAGCATTCTATATGCCATCCGGGGCGACCTTTTCCCCAAGGAGACTCCCACGCGGGTTCACCGGGTTTTGCAGCCTTCCAGAGGGCAAAATCAAAGGGGTATCGCTTCTTTTGATATTCTGCGTCTTCGACGTTTACCCGTTCACTTGCACCGGCTTGCATATCTTCTAATTTCCGTCCCGAAAGTTTGCCATATTCGGCAAAATTCTGGACTGCATAATACACATCACCGTGAGACGGATACGCAAAACCTTTATGTTCTAAATCGTGAATTAATCGCTGAATCCCATTCATTGTATGTGTAGCGCGGGGGTATTCATCAGCTTCTTTAATTCCCAACCGCGACATATCTTCAAAATATGCTTGAATATATTTTTCGGCGACAACTTCCATGGAAGAATCTTCTTCTCTGGCGCGTTTGAGAATTTTATCATCAATATCCGTAAAATTTTGGATATAGCGGACATCATAACCGATAAATTGCAGATAACGACGCACTACATCCCAAACAATACAAGCTCTAGCATGACCCAAATGGCAGTAATCATAAACTGTCACGCCGCAATAATACATCTTAACCTTGCCAGGTTCGACGGTGGTAAATTGTTCTTGACGACGGGTGAGAGTATTGTAAATAGATAGGGTCATAATAGAGGAATAAGGCAATCTGACGATAAACAATGATAACGCAAGTTGATGACAATGGCGTAAATGAAAATTTTAGTAGCTAATCATTGGCTATAATTCTTGTTAGTAATACTTCGTAATCTTGTCAACACCTGGAGGTAAAGTATGATTCAATCTATCATTTAATCAATGGAGAATATCGAGTTAGTCAATTTAGAGAAAATCAAACTATAGTATCACCAACTTTCCCAGAACTTACCCTCAGTGCTAACCAGATTTTTCAAGCTAGTATGTAAATATGTTATACCAATTTTATATGAGACGGCACAGAATCATGAAATCCATAAATTCATCCGTCTTCATCTGCGTTTATCTGCGTTTATCTGCGGTCAATTATTCTTGAAATCTGATTCTATACAGCTTCATCTTAATTTGGTATCCCACATTCCGCACCCCCCAGTGTCACAATCGGTAATTTCGGATTTTTGAATACCTGTGAGGATAATTTTGATACAAAATCGTCGAAATCTTAGGTGGCGATCGCTAATATCAAATCCCCAAACGACCATTTTTCGT
>NZ_JAQMTJ010000089.1:0-2621 GCF_028330815.1 Dolichospermum lemmermannii CS-548 | reverse complement strand
CTAATAGTAAATACATTTCAAAAAATTAATTTTTTGAGAAATTTTTGGTGTGGGCTTTAATTCTCAATAACCAATACTTATTGACAGAACTGTTACTGTTACGTACTTTTAGACTTTTTATTTACATCGAACTCAGGTCTGATGAAAAGATTTGCAAGATGGATTTTGACAAACTACATTTTTATCTTGGTTGTAGTTGTAGTCAGGAATAATCTTTTCCACTAGGTGAGGCTGTATAAATCCGCTATCTTGACAGCAAAAACAATTCCAATGAGGATGAAAAATTTCCTTTTCTGCTTCTTCTAATTGGGGAATTAAAGGTAATCTGTCAAATTGAGGTAAATCATTAATCATGCTTCATTCCCCCAAATTAAATTATTAGCATCAGCCCAAACATAAAACTCTCGTCTAATTTTCTGGTTTGGCATATCTTCAGCCTGAAACCCAGCCGGACCTAGTTGGCGGATTTTTTCCAGCCATTCCTTTCGTTGTGGATGGTTATCCCACTTGCTAGACTGCGAGGCGGAAACTTTACCTTGGGACTTCTCCCACTGCGATCGCAGGTCTTCCCAATGAGTTTTAATCCAGTTGCTGATTAAAGTTGGTGGCTTGGGCAGTTCAGAAGCTTTTTTCTTACCAAACTCCAAAAAACTCTCTCTTTCGCTTTCTGAGAGAGAGTCTGTGTAAGTCTTATAAGTCTGAATAGTATGAGAGACTTCAGAAGCCTTGCTGGGCGCGGGTTCTGTCCGTCGAAAGCGATCTACGGACTCACTCTGGCGATCTACAGACTCACTCTGGCGATCTACAGACTCACTCTGGCGATCTACAGACTCACTCTGGCGATCTACAGACTCACTATCCTGAGTTATAATTCTTGCTTGTCTGTACTTAAATCTGGTAATCTCAACTTCCAAAATATTGAGGGATACCAGTTTATTAATGGCAAGCTGGACAGTTCTGCGGTGATAACCTAGTTGCTCAGAAATCAAGGCAGTGTCAATTTCAATCTTGGAATCTTTGAATGGATGCTTGGTTATTAGATATAGGTAAATATCTAACTCGTTTGGCTTAAGTTGGGAACGAAGACCTAAATATTCGTCGTGACCAAGTGGGTAAAAAATGTTAACTTTCATTACACACCTCCAAAGGCGTGCAAGAATGCGCCCGCTGCCTTGACAGCTAAACTTAAATTAGATAGCATTTTAATTGTTCCTACAGGTTTTGATTGATTCTAGGGACTGTCCTCCGACCATTTGCTGTGGTACGGGGGAAATTTTTTGTCTACGGTTCAATAAGTGATTGAGCGTATTCGATAATTTTGTTGCCAATGGATGGATCTTGATCAAGACATTTAGCGATCGCTCTGAGATCAGCTTCCAAGATAATGGGAATCTTGATCGTCTTAGTTTTGCCTGATTTCCATATAGTTCAATTTCTTTTTTAGGAAGTAGAGATGATATACAAATCTGTGTCATAATAAGAAAACAAGTTGTTGGTGTGTAGTTTTGGCAATTCTTAGTTACACACCACTTTCACAAAAGTTAATACTGCTGTGGTACTGTTGGCAGAAACCTCAAAAATTGCTATAAAGAAAATATAGCACATATTTCTATATTGCAATATGAACCATCGAGAAATTTTGGTAAATTCCCTCAAGAAAGCGATCGCCCAAGGTAAACCCGCATCACATATAGCCAAAGAAAGCGGTGTACCTGCCAGTGCCATTAGCAAAATATTGAAAGGTCAGCAAGAAGATTTAGCTGCTGGCTACTACTTTAGAGTTCTTGATTCCTTACCAGAGGAGATTAAAAATGATGCCTACTCTAGCTTAAGTATTCATCGAGCCGATCCTCAGCATCTGAGTAAATACCTAAGTGGTAAGGATATTGCAGAGATAATTCCCTTTTTGGGGGAAACTGATAAGGAACAGGTAGTAGAAGCGATCGCTAAATCTGGAGGTATCCTTGACCCTAAACAGTTGCGAGGTAAAGACATTGCTAAACTAATTCCGTTCTTAGGGGATAGAGACACAGGGGAAATACTAGCAGCGATCGCTGAGGCGTTTCAAAATTCTAGAGAAAAAATTAGTGCGTAATGTAGAGTAATAGTGATATTTTACTTCATAACTTGTATTTATTAGATCATCAATGTGTATAATCATATTGCACATATTACAATCATAAATCAAAATGTTCTACCATCTTGGGCTACATCTGATGATTTTATGTAATACAAGAAGAGTCAATATCGGTGCAGCGATTCAAAATCTTCCTGATACGGACAAGTTAAGTATAATTCAGGATGCAGCATACCAATTGTCAATTGATGACAAAGCAAAGCTGGTTAAATCTTTGTTGGGTGATGGAGAATTTAAAATTGTAGTCGAACCAATAAACGCAAAACACCAGGTATCAACGATGGATAAGGTAGAGATGGGAGTCTTATTAGGAGCGATCGCGGACAAGTTAAAAACTTCCAGTTAGACCTGAGTTCGATGTAAATAAAAAGTCTAAAAGTACGTAACAGTAACAGTTCTGTCAATAAGTATTGGTTATTGAGAATTAAAGCCCACACCAAAAATTTCTCAAAAAATTAATTTTTTGAAATGTATTTACTATTAG
>NZ_JAQMTJ010000088.1:0-5788 GCF_028330815.1 Dolichospermum lemmermannii CS-548 | reverse complement strand
CTTGCATATGCCGTAATGAATGGGGTTAAAGCTAGGGGAGAAAAAGGACAATACAGTACAGAACGTATTCATTTTAACAAAAATAACCATTCTTAACTTTTCGTTACATAGTTAGAAACTTTTCCGCCGACCTACTTATACAGGCACAAATATAACCTTAGATACAGGAAATGCTACGGCTAATTTGAATGTCGTTGATAACGAAAGTCCTAGTTTAAACATTGTTATTGACAAAGATGTTATTTCGGAAACCGGAACAGCAACGGCAACTATTACCCGCAATACTGATATTACTAGCCAGTTAGTAGTTACTCTTAATTCTAGTGATACAACAGAAGCAACTGTTCCTAATACTGTGATTATTCCCGCGGGACAAAATTCTACTACCTTGACGATTACGGGAGTCAGTGACGGCATTAATGATGGTAGTCAAACCGTTAATATTACCGCTTCCGCAACCGGGTTAAATAGTGGAACAGATAGCTTAGAAGTCACAGATATTAATGTCCCTGATTTAGTGGTGACTCAATTACAAGGAAGTCAAACCACCTACACCAGTAAACAATCTCAATTTACCTATACTATTGCTAATAATGGGATTATATCTGCATCAGGAAGTTGGAAAGATCGGGTTTATTTATCAACTGATAATAAATTAGATGCTACCGATACCTTATTAGGCGAATTTGGCTTGGGAAGTACACAAAATCCCGCGAATTTATTACCTGGAACATCCTATGATCGGACTGTCACCTATTATGCACCTCGTAACCCCGGACAATATTATTTAATTGGTGTCACTGATACAGGAAATTCAATCAATGAAGGGGTAAGTATTGGTGAAAATAATAATACTACTATCACCCCTTTAACAATTACACCAGCTTATCGTGGGACTGTTTACACTGACACAGAAACAGCTTTAACTGGAAGTTCTATTACATTACGAGGAAGAGCATTAAGTAATAGTGATAATTCCCCCGTTCCTTATGAATTTGTCAAAGTCAGAGTAGAAAATAAAGGTAATATTCGAGAATTTGACGCATTTACTGATGGTAATGGTAATTTTGTCCGTCAATTTACTCCCTTAGCAGGAGAAGCAGGAACGTACAACATTAACGCTTATTTCCCTGGTAATTCCAGCGAAGATAACGTAGCAGAAGACCAGTTTACTTTATTAGGAATGCGGTTTGAACAAAATGACCAATTCTTAACGCAAGTATCCCAACGCATTACCGAAGGAACAACCTTTAACGGTGCAGTTAAATTACAAAACCTGAGTAATATAGCATTATCAGGATTAACGGCTAGTATAAATGGTGCGCCCAGTGATTGGACAGTCAATGTTATCCCACAAAAAACGAGTTTAGGGGGTAATGAAGAAATCACGGTCAATTACAGTATCAATGTCCCGGATGATAAATGGAGTTATTACAATTTTGGTCTTGGATTAAGTACCACTGAAGGCGTTACTGCGAATTTACCAGTACGAGTAGATGTGGCGCAACTGTTACCCCGTTTAGTTGCAGATACCAGCAGTTTACAAGCTTCTATGTTGCGGGGAGGTCAAACGATAGTCGAGTTTACGGTTAGTAACCAAGGTGAGGTTGCGTCAGGAGAATTAAGTATTCTGCTTCCTGATGCGTCTTGGTTAAAGTCGGCTTCTTCGATTAAGCTACCTTCCTTGAATCCTGGTCAATCAACTAAAGTATCTTTATTATTACAACCGTCTGCGACGCAAGAGTTAACGGTTTATAACGGAAATGTAGTTATTTCCGGGGATGAAGCCTCCTTAAGTTTACCGTTTAATTTCCGGGCGATTTCGGAAGCGAAAGGGCATCTTAATATTAATGTAGTGGATGAATTATTCTTCTTTGCAGAAGGTTCACCCAAGTTAGGAAATGCAACAATTACCT
This sequence comes from Dolichospermum lemmermannii CS-548, assembly GCF_028330815.1. Taxonomy (NCBI): domain Bacteria; kingdom Bacillati; phylum Cyanobacteriota; class Cyanophyceae; order Nostocales; family Aphanizomenonaceae; genus Dolichospermum; species Dolichospermum lemmermannii. The sequence goes on along the minus strand of NZ_JAQMTJ010000088.1, from coordinate 3,872 downwards.
TATTAGATCCGTTTACAGGAAGCGTGATCTTTTCGGAAACTGATGCGGATGGTGTTTTATCAAAAACAAATTTAGCAGAGGGTTATTATAAACTGCGTATCAATGCAGATAGTCATGATTACTATGAGCAGAATATCTATATTGGTGCAGGTGAAACAAAAGATATTCAGGCATTTTTGTCAAGACAAACAGTTAAATATACATGGACAGTCACGCCGACAGAAATTGAGGACCGATATACAATTAGCGTTCAATCAACCTTTGAAACTGATGTTCCTATTCCAGTTGTAACAATTGACCCACCTTTAATTGATTTAAAGGATTTACAAGTTATTGGTCAAGTCACACAAATTAACATGAATGTGACTAATCATGGGTTGATTGCCGCGAATGATGTTAAGTTAAATTTTGGTAGTCATCCTTTTTATAAAATTGAACCTCTGATTAATGATGTTGATGTTTTAGCGGCTAAAAGTTCTTTAAGTATTCCTGTCAGAATAACAAGAATCGCCGATTTTGATGCTTTACCAAATAGTGCAGGAGAACTTTCAAGTCTAGCTACACCTTCAGTTCCCTGTTCAATTTCTGGTTCTCTTGGTTGGTCTTATCCTTGTGGGGGAAATGATGTCCAAAAATCCGCAGCTATTGCCTTTAATAATGTAGAAGGCAATTGTGGCGGTGGTATCGGCGGTGGCGGTGGTATCGGCGGTGGCGGTGGTATCGGCGGTGGCGGTGGCGGCGGTGGTGGTGCTAGTATTTACAGCTCAGTCCCTATTGTTTATGCACCGAAAACACCTTGCTGCGAAAAAGATTTAGATACTTTTAATATTGAGATAAACGCATTTATCCCTTTTGATAAATTAAAAAATCCCGGATATACGGGAATACCTATTGGTGGAAGCCAATACTATGAATTTGGCGGTGATGGAGAAGCACGAGGTTTTGTTAAAGATAATACTCGTACACGAATGTGGTCTAAAGTTGTACTGACTACTGATGGCTGTAAATCTCCAACTTTCACATCACAACATGGCGTTAATCAAAGTACCGGATACGACAGAGATGGAAAGTTGATTGGAACAGATAAAGCATCAGATTCTGATATGAGTGAGAGTGTTAGTGGCAATGGCTCGACTATTACAGTTAAACTCCATGCTGCTGTTGGAAACCCACTTGTTGCCGGCGCGCCAACGGCAGATTATGATTACACTTTAACATTGACTAGACTTAGAAATGAGTGGCAATGGAGTCTTCAAGGAGATCATGATGGATTTCCTGCTTATGGTGTTTTTCTTAATGGCTCACTTATTTATAATTCTCATCCCGGTGGTTCAGGTATATGGGATGTTCTAAGCCTATACCCTCCAAAAGAGAAAATTGCTAATGTCTCAGGATCTATTAAAAACGACAATCCTCCTTGTTGCGATAACACAAGCACCAGTTCCAGCGAAATTACATTTCAACAAAGTCAAGAGGATAGCGTCTGCGCCAAAGTCACCATCAAAATTGACCAAGAAGCAGTAATGACTCGTGCAGCCTTCCTTGGCAACCTAGAAATCAGCAACGGCAACAGCACCAAACTAGAAAACCTCTCCGTTACCCTACAAATCAAAGACGCAAACGGCAATATCGTTAACGACCTCTTTGGTATCACCTCCCCCATCCTCAACAACATCACCTCTGTTGACGGCACAGGCATCCTCATAGGCGACGATCCCAACACCCCTCAAAACGAAGGCATCGGTTCAGCCCAATGGACATTTATCCCCACCAACCTTGCCGCCCCTGAAATTCCCACCCAATACACCATTAGCGGTAGTCTGTCCTACCTTGAAAACGGCTCAACTGTAACTGTCCCCCTACTTTCCACCCCCATTACCGTCTATCCCCAAGCCGAACTTTATTTAGACTACTTCCATCAACGGGATGTCTTTGCGGATGACCCCTTCACCGATCAAATCGAAACCTCCGTTCCCTACGAATTAGCCGTATTAATTAAAAACCAAGGCAAAGGAGAAGCCAAAAACCTCAAAATCACCTCTGGTCAACCCAAAATCATCGAAAACGAAAAAGGATTACTCATCGACTTCCAAATTATCGGCTCAGAAGTAAATGGACAAGGCGCAAGTCCATCCCTTACCGTTAACTTTGGTAACATTGCAGCAGGTGGAACTGCTGTTGCCGAATGGTTACTCAAATCTACCCTACAGGGTAAATTCATTGACTACAAAGCTACCTTTGAACATATCAATAGCTTAGGTAAAGCCGAACTTTCCCTGATTAAAGAAGTCAAAATCCATGAATTAATCCACAGCGTCAAGGTTAATCATGCTAATCCTGATAACCTCAATGACTTCCTCGTTAATGAAACCTTTGATGCCCAATTTACTCCCGATATTATCTATTTCAGTTCGGGTGGAACTGCTCCAGTTAAAGCCGTTAAAAATGCAACAATTGATAGCCCCGCAACCCTCAATGATTTAACCGTACAAATTTCCGCCACCGTGGAAAATGGTTGGACTTATCTCCGGTTAGCAGAACCCAGTAACAGTCAATTCGATATCGTTAAAATTCAGCGTGCAGATAATACAGAAATCAACTTAAAGAATATTTGGACAACTGACAGAACTTTCCCCGGTACAGGAAGACCAAAATACGAAAATATCCTGCATTTCCTTGATAATACCAGCGCTGGGAACACCACCTACACCGTTACCTATACCCCTGGTGGTCCCACCGTCACCGATATTATTGATGTTAGTCCAGATCCTCGCGCCACTGCTATTAATGCCATTTCCGTTGACTTTTCGGAAGCAATTAAAACCAATAGCTTTGATTACAACGATTTAAGTTTAACCGTCAATGGTGGCAGCAATTTGATGAACTCCACTGTTACTATTCTGCCCCTATCTCCCACCCGTTATCAAATTACAGGATTAAACAACCTCACCAATAATGATGGAAATTACACCCTAACTGTTAATGCTAGTGGTATAGAAGATACATCAGGGAAATTAGGCACAGGTTCACTAACGGAAACTTGGATCAAAGCCGCAACAGGTAACTCTGATACTACTCCCCCCATTGTCACCGATATTATTGATCTCTTAATTGATCCGCGTAATCAACCGGTTTCTAATCTCAATGTCACCTTCTCAGAAAAAATTGACCTTAGCACCTTTAATTGGCAAGATATCACCCTCACCCGGAATGGTGGCACAAATTTAATTAACAATACTGTCACTATCTCTGCCGTTAATGACACAACATACCGGATTAATGGTTTATCAGGATTAACCACAACAGATGGAAATTACACCCTCACCGTCAACGGTAGCGGTATTCAAGATTTATCTGGTAACGCGGGAACAGGTACACAGTCAGAAACCTGGGTGATGGATACTACCGCACCCGTAGCACCCAGTAATGTTGTTGTTGCGGGAATATCCCCCAACAGTGCAGGGTTGCAATCATCATCTTTACAATTCTTAACTACATCGGGACAAACCCGCATTAACACCACCACCCCAACTATTAGTGGAGAATTAGGCGAAACTGGCTTAAAAGTCTTTTTCTACGATAAAAACACCAATCAACTGTTAACACAAGCCACCGTTACAGGGACTCAATTTAGTAGTAGTGTACAACTTCCCTCCCCTGGTGCAAGAGAATTAGAAATCAGGGTACAAGATGCAGCAGGAAATACCACAAATACCACTTTAAGCCTATTTGCACCTGAGTTCGATGTAAATAAAAAGTCTAAAAGTACGTAACAGTAACAGTTCTGTCAATAAGTATTGGTTATTGAGAATTAAAGCCCACACCAAAAATTTCTCAAAAAATTAATTTTTTGAAATGTATTTACTATTAGG
>NZ_JAQMTJ010000087.1:0-12308 GCF_028330815.1 Dolichospermum lemmermannii CS-548 | reverse complement strand
CTGACTCCTGACTCCTGACTCCTGACTCCTGACTCCTGACTCCTGACTCCTGACTCCTCACTCCCAACTCATCAATCAATATCAGCCGCCCAATTCGGTGGGACGTTTGTATTGTCTATAAGCAGCGTAGAATAATCCGCTTAAAGTTACAAAAACTAAACCAAGCACAATACCTGATAGTAGGGGTTCAACCACTGTAAAGCTCCTTGTTGTAATTATGGAAAGATTCGTGTCCTGTTTTTGATTTTACCAAATTTGGCAATAATCCCCCATCCCATAACAGTTTTAAATCTAAATACTAGTTGACACTCCCCGGTCTAAAGACGCGGGGATTCTATAGAGAGTTTCAGTCTATATCTCTCAGTTATCCCAGATTCAGGCAGGGTTCCTTAAATATTTGGGTTCTTGCCCTGATCCTGTTTGCCATTACTGGCAGAATCATCTCTGACAAGCGTAACTTTCCGAGAGTCCCCCGGTAGGTTTTTAATGTCTTTGCTGACAATTTAATTGTCTCACGAATATGGATTATAATTTGAAATTATTTCAAATTTTTAAATTAATGTCAATGCAGGATAAAGGAAAGCCTCTAGCCTTCATCCCTTGTCTAAAGCACAGATGTAGCTGACTAAGTCAGCTACATCTTCAAGGGTTTTCGGCATTTCCCTTATAAAAATTATCATTTGTACTTGCGAACACCATCAAGAAATTTTAAGCTATGTGTAGGAAATGAAAACTTGCACATTGTCAAAGCAACCCTTTTGGATAACCAGCTCATCAAACCTGAAACCCTAATTCAACAGTTCGTTATGTTCACCGTAGCGATGCTGATAGCCCTCCCATTAATCCTGTTTGGGATTGAGATAGTAAAAGCCTCTGATCCTTATGTTAAAAGTGTTCTATCCCTCCAGGGAAACCCAGTCCAGGGAAAAGCTATTTTCCAAATCAACTGTGCTGGTTGTCATGGTTTAGAAGGAAATGGACTAGTTGGTCCGAGTTTACATGAAATCTCCAAATATAAATCCCGCTATGGACTAATTCATCAAGTAACTAGCGGTGAAACTCCGCCTATGCCTAAATTCCAGCCCAGTATTCAAGAAATGGCAGACCTTTTAAGCTATCTAGAAAGTCTATGAACTTTTGTCAGACAAAATTAAATTCACTCGTTAAAAGAGGCAATAGGGAACAGGGAACAGAAAAATTCAAAGGTATGTAACGATATGTAAAGTTGTCTTAATACGAGATGCTGGTTGAGGGTAAAACGCAAAGATTGTAAAGTTTTATTGCAGGATTCAACAATTGTGGATTTGTATTAACTGATAATCAATAAGAAGTATACATGATATGATATGACGGCGTTACATAATAGCTATATAAATTATGTTTCGCGTCAAGGCGTAAAGACGAAAACTTTAAGACTCTTTGTGTAATAATTCTGATACACACTATTTAATGGGCTATAGGGTTTGTGACTTTGACAAAAATTACCCCTGGACAACCACTGACTGATACGCAAAGAAATGGCTTACAGTTAGTATCCCTGTGGGGTGGGGGTAAACGTGATGTGGTTTTAGCTATTGATATCACGGAAAGTGTAGGTTTAAATGATCAAGGTCGGATTCATTTACGTCAAATAGTTGAAGACAGTCTCAAACCTGGTGATTCTGTTTATGTTGTTCCCTTTGCTCAAAATTTGGTTTTTGATGCCGTTATCTCTGTTGAAAATCCATTAGGAACACCCATATATTTTAGAGATAAAAATTCGGAAAATATTAATAAAGTATTAGCGAAAATTCCTTTTAATTCTGACCCTAACCGCTATGGAACAGATATTCAAAGAGCAGAGTTAATAGTATATCAAGGTATTGCCCAGATTAATCAAAATCGAGTTTCCAAAAATCAACTAATTAAGCCGCAATCGGTTGTTTGGATTACTGATGCACCGTTATTTACTCAACCAGGAATTACTTCCGAAGTTTGGATAGAAACTCCTGCTAATAGTCCTTTTAGAATTGCGACATCACCGGAAAGTCAAGAAAGACAGAATTGGATTAAGGCTTTATCATTCAAAGAGCGATCGCTCATCATTAAAAACCAAGATAATAAAGATTATACATTATCTGTAGTAGACATTAATCCTACAGTTCAAGAAGTTTGCACACCAGTACCAGGAGGACAAGAAACTTGTTTAGTTAATCCTTATTTATTCAAACAGCTATGGCTACCAAGTTTAATTTTATTATTCATACTTGCATCAATGGTAGGGGGTATATTAAAATATGCTAAATTGCAAAAAAAATGGGAGGTACGAATTAAGTTAGAAGATGATGGAGAAGATGAAGAACGAATATGTAGATTACCAAATAATAAAAAAATTGCTATTGGTGAATATGATCCTAGCTGTATACATTCTATTGACTTTAGAGGTGGAGAATTACAAGCATATTTAGAACGGAAAGGAGAAAAACTTTATTTAGTTCCCACAGAAGATACAAAAATTGAACTTAACAATAAAAAAGTTACATCACGAACTCTCATATCAACTTCTAAATTTACCCTAAATTGCCCAGATTCACGCCAGAGAGAATACGAAATATCTATCAAAATCAAGAAATAGTTTATAGGGAAAAACATCATGACTCAAGCATCTGCAAAGGAAAACCAAACTAGAGGAATTAATCGCACAATTTGCATCGGTTTAGGGGGAACTGGTAGAGATGTATTAATGCGAATTAGACGGTTAATTGTTGACCGTTATGGAGACTTAAATAACTTACCAATTGTCAGTTTTGTTCATATAGACACAGATAAAGCAGCAACACAAGTCACAGGGATTAGAACAGGAAGTACCTATCATGGTGTTGACTTAAGTTTTAAACAATCTGAAAAAGTCAGTGCTACCATGTCATCAAGAGATGTCACCATGTTTGTAGAAGGACTAGAACGGCGTTCGGAATATAGTAATTATGGACCTTATGATCATATTGGAAGATGGTTTCCTTCTGGGTTATTGCAAGATGTTGGAGCAATTGAAGACGGAGCAAAATGTATAAGACCTGTAGGAAGACTAGCCTTTTTTCACAACTACCAAAAAATTAAAACATCAATTGTAACAGCAGAAAACCGAACGAGAGGACACGAATCTTTTTTGCTGAAATCGGGGTTAAGAATTGAACCAGGGTTAAATATTTTTGTTGTTGGTTCTCTCTGTGGTGGTACAGGAAGTGGGATGTTTTTAGATGTTGCTTATAGCCTTAGAGATATCTATAGAGATGAAACTGCTAAAATTTTTGCCTATTTAGTGATTAGTCCTGATTTATATGACAATAGCAACAAAATGATTACAAATACTTACGCGGCTCTGAAAGAATTAAATTATTACAGCACTCCCGGTACAACTTTTGAAGCAGTTTATGATCTTGAAAATTCGGTAATTGTACAAAATAAAAAAGAGCCATTTGACTATACTTATTTAATTTCTAATAAAACGCTAGGAGAATATCAGATTCTGACACAAGGTAAACTATGTAATGTGATTGCTCATAAGATTGCTCTTGATTTTTCAGGTGAATTAGCACCTGTAATGAAAAGCAACAGGGATAATTTTAAAGAAAAAATGATTGAATCAGATAAACATCCTCGTCGTAACACCCAAAGATACTTAACATTTGGACTGTCAGCAATTTATTTTCCTCGTGATACTATTATTGAAATTGCTTTAACAAAGGTAGGTTTAGAGTTAGTCAGGTTTTGGTTAAATGGTAAAGGTCAAAGTCCAGATCCTATTAACTTACTTGAGCAATTTTTAATTCAACATAATTGGCATAATGACTTAGGAAAACGAGATGGTTTAACTAATAAATTAGCAGAGTCTGTAGAAGAATCTAATAAGACCTTTAGTAATAGTCTCAAAACTTGGCAAAATAAATTATCCCGGTTAATTGCTGAATGTAAAAACAAGGATGACCGCACTAATATCCGTCAGCAATTAGCAACAGAATTTTATAAACAATTTCGCACAGTGCAACCAGGAGAAACAGAGAGCAGTCGCGGTTATTGGTTGACGAAATTAATGCAAGCTGCTCCTAAGATTACCAAAGAACTTAATGGGAATATTGATGATTATGTGATGCAATTACTCACACCAGTAGATCCTAATTTCTCCATTAAAAATACACGCAATTGGTTAGATTCTCTGCGACACGAATTACATAAATATCAAGGGGATTTACAGGAGAAAATTACCGATTTTGGAGGCATGAAGCGCTTAGAAGATGTAGAAAGAAAATGGGATAATGCAGAAAAAACAATTGAAGATATGGAAAATAAAATAGGTATTCCCTTTGTTGATTTCAAAAACATTCCATTTCAGGAGGAGTGCAAAAAAGTGATGCAAGAAGTTTACAAAATTATCAAGCATAATTTTGAATTAACTGTATTGCAAGAAACTTTAAAAATTGTCAATCAATTACAAAAGCAAGTTCAAGAAAAAGAAAAGCGAATTGCAGCTTTTAGTAGTTTAGTAGAGGACTTAGAAAGTGCTTATGAAAAAGAGGAACGAGAATTAAAACAATTGAATTTTGATGAAATGAGTGGTGAGGCAATTTTTGACAGTGAAGATATAGAACTTTGCTATCAAACAATGATACCAGAAAATGATAGTCGTCCTCAATTAATATTAGCAAGTTCAGAAATTACTAAAGAAACCGATAGAGGAGCATCTTTAGGATTTTTCCTGAATATGGAACGCACTACTTATTCTCAGCTAAAAGAAAAAATTGACTTGAAAGTTGATAGTTTATTTGCTTTTCGTGGTAGAAATATCGTCAATTCCGTGATTAAACGCTTCATGCAAAAATACTCATTAGGTGCGCGTTCAACTCGTTTAGCGCAAATTATACAGGAAGCTCAACCACTTTTGCGTTTAAATTTGAATGATCCTTATTTCCGAGACGAAGATGCTAAGAGTAGCAAATTAGTAGGATCTAAAGATATAGATGAATCAGATGTAACAGAGTTTAAAAAACTGCTAACACAAGAATTGGGAATTTCCACAAGTGTTTTAAAAGCAATACAAGCAGATGATGAAATCCTAATTGTGAATGAGTATGCAGGGTTTCCGTTGAGATTAATTAGTAGTTTGGAAAGAATGAGAAACCCATATTTACGAGAACAAAATTCTGGGACATCTTTTTTGCATAATGATTATCGTATATCCTTTCCTGATATTATGCCACCTAATGCTGGAAAAATGGAAGAAGTGGAAAATATTTTTTATCCTTGTTTAGCATTAGAACTGTTAGCAGAAAATCATGCTACTCAAGAATTAGAGTTTCAATATTATGACCATTTTCAGAATAGTTATGATACTGTTTCCTTGAGTGGAATTTGGATAGAATCTTTGGAATATCTAGCTAGTAACCCCAATATGACTGAAGCATTAAAGCAAATTTTGGATAATACAATTTTAGAAATGGAAAATAATCCAACATTATGGGAAAATGAATATTTACCCAAATTGCGTCAATTTCCTGATAAGCTGACCAGAATTTCCGAAGATAGTCCTAATTCTCTCTATAAGACAAGAGTATATACAGATACAAGGAATACTAACGATAATACAAGGGAGGGGATTATAAATCGTTTTTTGAAGAAAATGGAAGCAAAATTTATAAACACAAAGTCAATTTTACCAAGAAACAATACAGGAACTCAAAAATCTATTGTGGGGGAAATAGTTGCTAATTCTTCTGATAATCGTTCAAGACGACGACAAGAATTAGAGCAGCTTAAACAAGATTTAGATGAGGGTTTTATGACTCCAGAAGAATACGAGCGAGAAAAACAAAAAATCTTTCTGCAATATCCATTATAGTTTTTCATGGGTAGTTTATATCTACCCAATTCTCACAAACTTCTTGCACTACCAAAGGTCATTTTTATGCCACTATTACTACTTTACTTAGTTTTCATCATCCTATCTATAGTTACTATAGTTACTATTCTTCTTCGCATATCTCTTTATCGCTATTTAATACTTTTGACTAATAAAGTCCAAAGATTAATCAAAACAGGATCAGCGGAAGGACAACCGAAAATTATCCAAACATTAGAAGCTAGATTTGAACAAGCTAGTAAACAATTAGAACAGGTAAATACAGCAGCATTAATAGACCAGATTTATAGTCAGGAAACAATCAAGGGATTTACCTGTGAACAAATAGATTATTTATGTCGAATTCTGCCAAATTTACTGTTAGCTTTTGGGTTACTGGGAACTTTTTTAGGTATCACTATTAATTTATCTACCCTTAGTCAAACGATTAATCAAACCAATGCTAGTGATATTAATAATTTAGTCTCTGAACTAAAGAAACCATTACAAGGAATGAGTATTGCATTTAGTACGAGTTTGATAGGAATTTGCTTGAGTTCTATATTAACAATATCCAATGGTATCTGGAATACTAGTTTTGCAAAATATCAATTAATTAGTTCTTTAGAAGATTATCTAGATAATGTATATTTTCCTGAAGTGCAGGGTGATACCCGTCTTGATAAAATAGTTAATAAAATGGTATCCCAGCAAGATGAATTTTTAACAAACTTTGGGGAAACAGTGCGAAAAGCTGTAGAACAATCTATGGGAAAAGTCGCAAAACAAATTGCTGACGGGAATAAAGAAACTACAGATTTAGCTAGACAAGTTTATGAAAAATTTACAGACGCTGCTGGAACTATATCTAGTGCTGCTAATGAGTTTCAAAATTCCATGACAGAATTAAATACAACATCTCAAATATTTAAACAGTCTGCTGAAACTTTTAATCAAAGTGAGTTTCCTCTCAAATTATCATTAGCTGTTGTAGATTTGAGTAATACACAACAAAAATTTTCTGAGTCAGCTACAAGTTTAGCAGCAACAACGGAATTGATTATAAATGCCTTAATTGAAATAGAAAATTCTAGTCAGAGTTTAATTAATTTAGGAGAAGAAATAAAATCTATGAACCAAACTTCAATTCAGGTACTAGAATTACATCAAAATAACCAAAATCTTCTTAGTGAAATTATCCCCCAACTTCATGCAGGAGCTAATAGTTACGAAAAAGCAGTTAATAAACTCGATGATTTAGATCAAAGAGTGGGAGATAAGTTCAATAATTTTGATCAATTAATCACAGCTATGAGTCAGTTATTAGAAAATGTGAAAACTTATACAACGGAATTAATTAGCAAAGTTGCAGCGGAAACTGAAAATTCTAGTCAGAGTTTAATTAGTTTATCTGAAGAGATAAAAGCTATGAACCAAACTTCAATTCAGGTATTAGACTTACATCAAAATAACCAAAATCTTCTCACTGAAATTATTCCCGGACTTCAGCAAGGAGCTAATAGTTATGAAAAAGCAGTTAATAAACTGGATGATTTAGATCAAAGAGTGCGCGATAAAGTTAATAGTTTTGATAAATTAATCACAACTATTGAGCAGTTATTAAAAACTGTGAAAACATATACAAATGATGTGAATACTGCTACTAGTATAGCATCTAATCAAATAGATGCTAATAATCAAAAACTGATGAAATTATTAGAGAATAATAATTCTCAACTAATTGCTGAATATCAAAATGTGAGTAATACCATTATTCAAGGAATTGACAGACAAACTAATATCAACAAGAAGGGTTTTGATGCTAATATTAAAGGTTTGGAGCTATTAATCAAGAATCTTGAGAAATATCAACAAAAACTTGATGACACAAATACCGATACATAAGGTGCGTTACGCTGGCGCTAACACACCCTACTGTTTAAATTGACTAACAAATTTACAAAAATAAAACATTGCAATTATGGCTCGTCGTTCACGCTACACAGAATATAATGAAGATCTAAACGTTTGGCCAGCATTTACTGATTTAATGTCTAATGCGTTTATGATATTGGTTTTATTTTTGTTTTTAACCATTATCATATCACAAATCACTAAAGATCCGGGGTCAACAGATACACCACCAATCATAGTTATTAAAGATCAAGGTGATTATAGATTTGCTTCCGGTAGTGCGGAAATTCCTGCGAAAATGTCAACTTATATATTTAACCAAATAGTACCAGAAATAGAAGCTAGAACTAAACAATATGGGATTAATGTAGTAGAAATAATCGGACATACAGACGGACAAGCTAATGGTAAAGTAATCAGTAATTTAGATGTAAATTTAGAAAATGTAGCTAGTGGTAACTTAAAAGTAGGAAAACTACAAGCTGGTTCTAATGCTGATTTGGGATTAATGCGGGCTTTGTCAGTTGTGAAGGTGCTGGGTGATATCCAGAAAAAACAAGGTAAACTATCTGGACTATCATTTCGTGCTTATTCTGCGGCACAATTAATATTACCAAATGGAAAATTTGCAGGGATAGCGCGGAAAGAGGATGTCACTCGACGACGAATTGAAATCCGCTTTACACGGTTGGGAGAAGTGCAAGAAGTTCGATAAAAAATCATACTTCATCTATCAAAATTTTGCCTTCCCCCTTCCATCAAAAATCTATCACCTTCCCAGATTCGAGACTATTCCTAATTTGATCTAATTCTTCCGTCTGAACTCCTAACTGAGAACCTTATGTCAAATGTAGCAAAAAGCAAATCCCACCGCCGACTAAAACGCCAACTACTTATCGTCATGCTGGTGATTTTTGCTTGGAGTGTGGCCATGGGCTGGATATTAGGATTCGCTACCAGCGCTCGCGGTGCAAATCCTGTAGACTCAATTGGAACTGTTGATGTCGTACCAACACAATACCAACCAGGACAAGAACTGTATTTAGAAAACTGCTCATCTTGTCATATCGCATTACCACCGGCTGTATTTCCTAGTTAAACTTGGAAAAACCTTTTACAAGACTCCCAGCACTATGGCGTACAAATTAAGCCTTTAGGCAAACTTGAACATCTTTTAGTATCAAAATATCTTTACACCTTTTCCCGTGTGCAACTACAGGAAGAAACAACACCCTAGCGTCTCAAGGACTCTCGTTATTTCAAGGCTTTGCATCCTGGTGTCAAATTACCCACTCCTATAAATATGGGTAGTTGTGTGAGTTGTCATTTTAATGCTGATAAGTACGACTTCCGCAGCCTTAGTCCAGAATGGAAGTAGGGGTAGGAGTTTAGGAAGAAGAATTTTCTCAATGACGAATGACCACTGACCAATTACCAATTACCAATGACATTCAAAGTCTATAATTATATAGCTAAAGCTTAAATCTCCATTTCCCTTGATTTAATTCTATAAACTGCCATGCTAAAACTTTTGTTGGGCGATCCCAACGCTCGTAAACTTAAAAAATACCAACCTTACATTACAGAAATTAACCTCTTAGAGGAAGATATTAAGCCGCTGTCTGATGAACAGTTAAAAGCGAAAACCGTCGAGTTTAAACAACGGTTGGCCAATGGCGACACCCTAGATGATATTTTACCGGAAGCCTTTGCTGTGGTTAGGGAATCAGGACGGCGTGTTTTAGGATTGCGACACTTTGATGTGCAACTTCAGGGTGGGATAATTCTGCATACTGGGCAAATTGCCGAAATGAAAACTGGTGAAGGGAAAACTTTAGTAGCTACCCTACCAAGTTATTTAAATGCCCTGACTGGTAAAGGTGTCCACGTGATTACCGTCAATGATTACCTGGCGCGTCGGGACGCGGAATGGATGGGTCAGGTACACCGGTTCTTAGGGTTAAGTGTGGGGCTAATTCAGTCCACTATGACCCCCAGTGAGCGCCAAAAAAACTATGAGTGTGATATTACCTATGTCACCAACAGCGAAATAGGCTTTGATTATCTCCGGGATAATATGGCTACTTCAATGGCTGAGGTGGTACAACGTCCGTTTAATTTCTGTGTAATTGACGAGGTAGACTCGATTTTAGTTGACGAAGCTCGAACTCCATTAATTATTTCTGGTCAGGTGGAAAGACCAACGGAAAAATACTTACAAGCGGCAGAAATTGCTTTTAGTCTCAAAAAAGATGAGCATTACGAAGTTAATGAAAAGGATCGTAACGTTCTCTTGACAGATGAGGGTTTTGCCGAATCGGAAAATCAGTTGGGTGTGACAGATTTGTTTGACCCAGAAGACCCTTGGGCGCATTTTATGTTTAATGCGATTAAGGCTAAGGAATTATTTCTCAAAGATGTGAATTATATTGTCCGCAATGACGAAATTGTGATTGTAGATGAATTTACAGGTCGGGTACTGCCGGGACGGCGTTGGAGTGATGGTTTACACCAAGCTATTGAAGCCAAGGAACACGTAGAAATTCAGCCAGAAACCCAAACTTTGGCGACAATTACCTATCAAAATCTGTTTTTGCTCTATCCCAAGTTGGGGGGAATGACGGGAACGGCAAAAACTGAGGAAGTGGAATTTGAAAAGATATACAAACGGGAAGTGACGATTATTCCCACCAATCGGATTAGAAGACGGGAAGACTTGTCTGATATGGTGTTTAAGACTGAACCAGGGAAGTGGGGAGCGATCGCTAAAGAATGTGCCGAAATGCACGAAAATGGTAGACCTGTGTTAGTGGGGACAACCAGCGTCGAAAAGTCCGAACTTCTCAGCCGACTCCTCAAGGAAATGGAAATTCCCCACGAGTTACTTAACGCTAGACCAGAAAACGTGGAACGGGAAGCGGAAATTATTGCCCAAGCTGGACGCAGTGGGGCTGTAACTATCGCTACGAACATGGCAGGACGGGGTACAGACATTATCCTGGGTGGTAACTCTGAGTATATGGCGCGGTTGAAACTGCGGGAATACTTTATGCCTCGCATTGTTAGCCCTGAAGATGATGAATTTGGCGTACAAAGGGCTTCGGGTCTACCTATGGGTGGTAGCGGTGGTGGACAAGGCTTTGTTCCTGGTAAAAAGGTGAAAACTTGGCGGGCTTCTCCAGAAATTTTCCCCACCCAATTAAGAAAAGAAACAGAACAGCTTTTAAAAGCGGCTGTAGAGGTGGCTGTGAAGGCTTATGGTGAGCGCAGTTTACCGGAATTGGAAGCAGAAGAGAAGGTAGCTGTGGCGGCGGAAAAAGCCCCGACAGATGACCTGGTAATTCAGAAATTGCGGGAAGCTTACCAGCAGATTAAGCACGAGTATGAAGAATTTACTGTCCGTGAACATGATGACGTTGTCAACAGAGGCGGTTTGCACGTTATTGGAACGGAACGTCATGAGTCACGACGAATTGATAACCAGTTACGCGGACGGGCGGGCAGACAAGGCGACCCTGGAACGACAAGATTTTTCCTCAGTTTAGAGGATAACCTATTGCGGATCTTTGGGGGCGATCGCGTTGCTGGCTTAATGAATGCTTTCCAAGTGGAAGAAGATATGCCGATTGAATCGGGTATGTTAACCCGCAGCTTAGAGGGCGCACAGAAAAAGGTGGAAACCTATTACTACGACATCCGCAAACAGGTGTTTGAGTATGACGAGGTAATGAATAATCAACGGCGGGCTATCTATGCGGAACGTCGCCGGGTGTTGGAAGGTCAGGATTTGAAGGAACAGGTGATAAAATACGCAGAAAAAACGATGGACGACATCGTTGATTATTACATCAACCCTGATTTACCTTCGGAAGAATGGGAGTTAGAAAAGTTAGTAGATAAGGTGAAGGAGTTTGTTTACCTGTTGGCTGATATGCAGTCTGGACAGTTGGAGGATATGGGAGTACCGGAAATTAAAGCGTTCCTCCATGAACAAGCGCGGATTGCCTATGATATGAAGGAAGCGCAAATTGACCAAATTCAACCGGGTTTAATGCGTCAAGCGGAACGGTTCTTTATTCTCCAACGCATAGATACTTTGTGGCGGGAGCATCTGCAACAAATGGATGCTTTGCGTGAGTCGGTTGGCTTGCGTGGTTATGGGCAAAAGGACCCGCTGATTGAGTATAAGAGTGAGGGTTATGAGTTGTTCTTGGATATGATGGTGAATATCCGCCGTGATGTGGTTTATTCTCTGTTTATGTTCCAGCCTCAAGCGCAGCAAACTGCTGAGATGGTTTAAGGGTTTTTTTCTCGCAACAGACGCGGAGGCACGGGGGGTGTTTTCTGCGTCTTTGTTTTATTTTTGTTTCGCGCAAAGTCGCTAAGAGGATGTTTGAAAAGTGGTATTCCGTAATTTTCATCACATTGCTACCCCCCTTAGTCCCCCCTTGTAAAGGGGGGAAACAATAAAAATCCAGTTCCCTCCCCTTTACAAGGGGAGGGTTAGGGTGGGGTAAAAAAT
>NZ_JAQMTJ010000086.1:0-11674 GCF_028330815.1 Dolichospermum lemmermannii CS-548 | reverse complement strand
TCACTTTATCACACCACGTCCCTTTTAATGCTACTTATTCTCATTAAGCATCTTAATTTTTGAATTGACTTTAGTTATTATGTACTACTTTAAGGGCTTTTTTGATCTGTGACAGTTTGGGGTGCGGAATGTGGGTTATAATAAAATCTCTAATGGCTATAAGGATAGGTATGAAGCTCTTATTGATGATGAATCCGACAGAATAACGGAATTTATCCTGTGGGCGTTCCATCATTCTGAAACCGTAGCTAAATTTTGAACTAGCTTCAAAAATTAAACTGTCATGAAAAAGTCCCTGGCGCACTTGCATAGCCAATAATTTACTTGTTGGATTTGCCTCAATGCTTTGATGAATGGGTTCTGGTAGATCAATACCTAAAAGTTGTTGTGCAAGCAATAGACCCATCAAAAGCATTCGTTCACAACCGAGGGTTTTTGCTTGCTCGATTAGGAGTTTCCACTCCATCTGCTGATAGACTAGAACAAACTCAGCAACATCACAGATCCATCCCAGTCTTTCCCAGCCATGTTTGGAACCATGTACACAGAGAATTAACAACAAATCTTCGGGATGCAAGTTAGGTACTTCTGTGCCAAAAAGAGAAATTGGCTCAAGACGCTTCCATAGATATTCAAAATCAAGTTGAAATAGGAAAAAGCTTTTGCTGGTAATACTTTTGTGAATATCAATGTGGACTCGATTATCGATGCTGTTGAGGGGATACTCGTGGGCATTGTATTCAATATAGAGTTTGTATAGCGCAAGTCTCCTTAGCCCTGTTTGTATTAATGATGTTTTGGATGTTTGGTATCCCTGAGCAGTAAGGAGGTCAATCGCTGTCAGAAAATCTTTGCTGTCAACCCAAATATCTAAATCGCCAAATTGTCGTAGAGCCAAATTACCATAAATTGCAGCCGCTAGAACAGGTCCTTTAAAAGGAATCGCAGGGATATCATTATCTTGAAATAGTTTAAGAACTTTAAGAAGTTCTTGGGTACGGAAAAGGTTGTGAGCCGCGTTGGTATGAAAGAAATTGCGGAGTTCGGATAGGACGAGTTTGGGGACGGCTTCTGGACAGAGGGTTTTAAGGTTTTGATAGAGGAGAGGGAGAACACTATGACGGGCGGCGGTTTGGATAAGGTATGGCCAGTCGAGGGTTTGCTGAACTAGGTTTTGGATTTGTTGGCTGATTTCGGAAGAGAGTTGAGTTCTGGCACAGCATAACAGTAACTCGATTTCAGGGCGAGCAGTTTGGGCTGATTCTTTAAGCGACAGTTGGGATGGAGCAACGGAAATACTCGTCATACTGTTTTTACCGATAATGTTGGGCTTGGGTTTCAAAGAGATGGGCATAGTGACCACCTAATTGCATTAATTCTTGATGGGTTCCATTTTCGATAATTTTGCCATTTTCGAGAAAATAAATATGATCGCTCATTTTGACGGTAGATAAGCGATGGCTAATGAGAATGGCGGTTTGACCTTGGATAAGTTGACGGAATTTTTGGAAGATTTCTTCTTCGGCTTTGGCATCAAGGGAACTACTGGGTTCGTCAAGAATGAGAATTTGGGCATCACGAAGAAAGGCACGGGCTAGGGCGATTTTTTGCCATTGGCCAATGCTGAGTTCTTCTCCTGTTTCAAACCAAGAGCCTAATATGGTTTCGTAGTTATCGGGAAGTCCAGTAATGACTTCATCGGCTCCTGATTGACGGGCGGCTTCGGTGATGCGGCGATCGCCTGGGGGAAGGTCAATGTTGCCTAGCCAGATATTTTCTTGGGCGGTGAGATGGTATTTGGCGTAGTCTTGAAAAATGACTCCAATTTGCCGGCGGAGGTCGGAAATAGCAAAGGAGCGCAGATCTTGTCCTTCAAAAGTGATGGTTCCTTCGCTGGGGTCGTAGAGTCGGCACAGCAGTTTGATGAGGGTGGTTTTGCCTGCACCATTTTCACCGACTAAGGCGACTATTTTGCCTGGTGGAATATTCAGGGAAATATTGGTTAATCCCTGGCGGTTACTGGTGGGATATTGGAAGCTGACGTTGTGAAATTGAATGCCTTTTTGTTGTAATGGGGGGATGGGTTGGGGATGGGTGGGTTCGAGGATTTTGGGTTTGAGGTCGAGAAATTCGTGGAGATTGGCGAGAAAGAGGTTGTCTTCGTAAAGGCCAGCTAGGCTACTGAAGACTCCTTGAAGAGAACTTTGTCCGCGTTGGAAGGCTTGGTAATACATGATCAGGTCGCCGAGGGTGAAGTGTCCCTGGATGGTTTGGTAGGCAATAACGGCGTAGGAACCATAGATGGCGAGGATGGAACTGGTTTGGGCGATGAGACCATTCAGGGCATTACGTTGGGAGATGGCAAGGCTTTCTCGGTAAAGTTGTTTTCTGAGGTGACGAAAGCGGCGACTGAAGAGGGAACCAAGTCCAAAGAGGCGGATTTCTTTGGCAAATAGGCTATTGGTGAGTAGCCAGTCTAGGTAATAGGTTTTGCGTTCGGTGGCGGTGCGTTTATGTTTCCATTGGTACATTTCGTCGGCATATTTGAGGCGTACAAAAAGTCCAGGGAGGGTGGCGATGAAGAGGATGGCGGTGATTTCCCAGTGGAACCAAAAAAGCAGTCCTGCTATGGCGATGAGGGAGAAGCTGTTCCCGATGAGTTGGAGGAGGCTATTGAGGATATGGGGGGGGCGAAAGTAGGCTTCTCTTTGGGCGCGTTGCAGGGTGTCGTGGTATTGGGCGTTTTCGTAGTATTCTAGGTCTGTTTCAATGGCTTTGGCATGGACGATGCCGTACATATAGTCGGTGACGAGTTCGGTTTGGGTGGTGTTGATGAGTTCGGTGAGGGAGCTACTGAGGGCAATAATCAGGTTGATGAGTCCCGTGAGGGCAATGAGGAGAAATACTTGGGAAAGGGCGGTGGTTTTGGTGTTTAGGCTGGCGGCTACGGTATCAATGATTACTTTCATTAGGTAGAGTGAAAGTAGGGGCAGGATACTCTGGATGGTGAGCAGGATTAGGCGGGCGATCGTCCAGATGGGGCTACTTTGCCAGATGAGTTTTAGGGCGCGATTGAGTTGTAAGGCTCTTTGAATTTTTTGTTTGAGTTTGGGAGGGGAGGAAGGCATGGGTTATTCCCACAGCAGGACGGAGGGGAGTTGGTCTGGGTAGGCTAGTCGTAGGAGTTGGTAGCCAATTCCAGATGCGCCTTGGAAGAAAGCTGAATTACAGGTCAAAAATGAACCATAACCAAAATGACCTCTCTGTTGAGCAGAATTAATAATTTGCGATACCTGTTCTTCAACGATTTTCAATAGTTGAGGGGAAGAGAGTTTTTGTCCTGCCGCAAACAAAAACTCTATGCGACCAAAATTTCCACAACAGAGATGATCGATCTGTGTGAGCTTAGTTTTTACAGTGGTTTGAATCGCTGATTCAATATCTCGTTGGATTTCGGGAGTATCAAGAATTGTTAATCCCCCCAGTCTTGCTAAACCAATTCCAGGAGCACCATTGCACCAAGTGTTCATAAATCTTAATGTTTTGTTATCATTGTCATGAGGACGCAATCTAAAGTCTGGCCAGTTTTTCTCTTCATTGCTAAAAACACTTTGCTCATACAAAATTGCTTCATAAGCAGCTTCTAAAAAATCAGCTTTGCTAGTTATTTCGTATAAACGAAGTAAAGTATAAGCAATACCTGCCGCTCCATGAGAAAGCCCAGTCAGAAGTAGATTATTTAGGGTTCCCCAAGTTCTATAACCAGATTGACTAACAGTGCGATTTTTTAACAAATGTTCTCCACACATAATTGCCTTATTTAAGATAGTTGTCTCAGGAATAATACTGTATAAAGTTAATAACCCTAAAATTGTTCCAGAGGCTCCTGAAATAATGTCAAAAGATTGATCGGATTCAATCATATCATCAGTGATTATAGAGGCAATAAACTTTGCATCATCTAGCAAATTAGGTTCATCTAAGAATTTACTAATACGAGTTAAAACATACAAAATTGACCCTAGTCCTGTGGCACCACCAATACCAATTAATTTTAAATTCTTACAAGACTGTTCATCTCTCAAGTTGTGACGAAAAGATTGTAAACCACCAAACACTACATCTCTAAATTCTGAAGTCCCAGTAACCTTTTCTATTGCCGCTAAAAACAAACATACGCCAGCAACTCCTTGATATAATTCATGGCTCATCTGTTGGAATTGAAAGCGATTTATAGATGGCTTGTATTGAGGGGCAAACCAAGTCAAGCTTCCATCAGTAGAACGAAAAGATTGCTCTCGAATCCCCTCGGCTACTAATAAAGCTTTTCGTACTAAATCCTCTTGTGTTAATGATGGAATTTTGCTTGAACTATGATAGGAAGAAGTCGATGATAATGAAACTTCTGAATTGTCGAGGGAGCGTGAATGAAATGAGCCTTGTATAAATAGTATCTGACGCTTTAAGTCTTTCTCATTTAGCGCGTTTATTTTTTTTATCATTATAGCAAAGCTGGGCTCTACGAAAGTGTTCTCAATAACTCTATCGACATCAATCCTTAATGCGTTGCTGCTTGAACTAGTCCGAAAAAGTGGTATATCTAAGCATTCTAGTGTTTGTTTTTCTATGTCTAGCAAATGCCAATATATAGGTTTTGTATCTGATACAATCATTGCTTTGCTAAGCATATCAATTTCAATGCTCCTCTCAACACCATTGCGCAGAAATTTAGGATTAAGTGTACGTTTTAAAATTGAAGCATAAGTTTGGGTTTGGCGGCATATAAAACGTACTTCTTGATATTCTAACTTTGCTATTGGGCTACTGCTCAATAAGGAAAGACGATGTGTCATTAAAAAATGATACGTTTCTTTAAAGCCTTCAATAATACAAGAATAATAAAGAGAAAGTTCTGCGTATTTTTGTCGTAAAGAAAAATCATATTCTTGACGAAGATCTTGTTGAGTTTGTTTTTCACCAAACTCAAACAGATGATTCATATAGGTTTGATACCAATTTTTCATTTCTTCCTGCTTGCCAACTCCACCAAGACCACTGCCATCAACAGTAAAACCACTTTCTTGAATGTGCCATTCTGGCAAAAGAGAAGTACGAAGTACTGACTTACAAAATTGGTGATCAGCTAAGTCTTGAACATATGTTGTAAAATTGGTATTTTCAGTGAGTTCTGTAGAATACAACTCCTTGACTGTAGGATGCATTAAAGTTTCTAGATCAATTAATACAGGATACTCTCCACAAGCAATTAGATTCTCACAATGTAAGTCCGTAGCATCTAACGTGTACGCCAGGCATAACAGGGCTCCCATTCTTTGGTAGTAATGCTTTAACTCTTCCGTGTTTTTACAAGAAATTGTTTCTACAAATTCAACCCAGCCATAGGTTGATTTATCGATGATTTTAAATAATCTAAAATCAAAAGGACATTTATTCACATTCAACCAATCTAATAATTCAAGATAGATTTTATCTACGCCTAAATTTCTCGGTTTATAAACCAATTTAAATCCAGATTCAAACTGAAGAATTCTGACGGAACGCCCATTACTATGGAAATCAGAAATATCTTGTTGCACATTAACAACTTTTCCTAAATCAAGTAGACTTGGAGATATTTTTTTAATATCAGATAAATCTGATATTAAATGGGTAATAAGTTCTCGATCCGCATCTACAGAAGACTCAACTGCTGTTATCACCAAACGTGCTAAAACTGGATAATCTCTAAAAAAATCAAGGAGTTTATTATCTTTACACAAATAATCAATAAAGAAGTTATAATAAGTAATGTTGTCAAGCTTTTGGTTTGAAGATCTAACTATAGATGACTGTTTTGTAAGCTTAAATATTGAAAATTCTACCTCTAATGATAAAACACAAAGACTAGAAATGCGATTCAGAAGACTCCTCTCAAGATTTAAGTGAGCCTTACGTGACAGCAACGTGTATGACTCATAACCTACCTGTTCAACTAATTCTTTTCGATACCATTGAATAAATGGAAGTAATATTTTTTCATAAGGGAATGGATCTTTAACATCTAAACAATTATCATTTTGTAATATCAGATCTAGATCCTCAAACAATTTTAAACATTCATTTAGGATTTTTACCCAAGTCGGTAATTTTTCTAAATTGTTTGTGTAGTTTAAGTTTAAAATCTTGGAAAGTTTGTTGATATCTAAACAATCCCACAAAAGTCGTTTCCTAAATTGTTCCCAATTTCCATCAGCTACCACTTGACACCAGCGTTCTATTCTCTCACGATAAAGATAGTCATGTTCGTAATTATCTTTACAGGAAAAGTTCTGATGTAATCGCTCAGATAGCGTACTCGCTTTATCGCTAATCTCCTTGAGTTCTTTTTTTGTAAATTCCATTTTAATTATATTATCTCAAAAATTCAAAGTGTGCTTGTTTTTAACTCAAAGAAATAGAAATAGTAGATCTAGTGAGAATGAGTTAGTGTCACAAATCTTTCGCGCTGGTTCAAAGACAAAAAAACGGACCTCACTGTATAAGGATTTCAGAAAGCTTAAATCTGGAGCGCGAATAAATAAAGACACTAACGAGAATGACGTTTAGCTGCCTTCGATTTAACTAATTAAAAATTATAGATAAGAAGACACAGTGTCCACAGCAGGCACCGTTAGTAGTACAGGTCGAACTGGGTTGAGTCTGCCCTGTGATAGTTGTAGGATGAGATGCAATCATTAATACGTTCATGTCAAGCGATTCAACAGGAATTTCAGGAGGAATAGAAATTTTCGGGATTACCATAAAGATAGAATCAAAAGTTTCTACGTAGATTTGTACGTTTGGATTATTGGATTTAATTGAAATTTCTTCTTCAATTACTTGTTCAAGAGTTGTTACAGTTCCATTAAGAAATCTTTGCTTGTAGGTATTGTCAGTCCAAGTATTTACAATAATTTCTACACTTTTTTTGTCACTGAAGAGAGTACTTCCCTGTTGGTCTAACACCCACTGAGCAACATCCTCATAACTCATCCCCAAATTCGCCTGCAACTCCTCCTCCGATAACCCCTCATAAGGATTACAAGGCAACACCATATAAATAGTATCCTCTGTTTGCTCCAACACCGTAATCTCAAGCTCATTAGGCAACTTAGACCCTATTTCTTGCTCAATAATAGCCTTGGGATTCGCAATCAACTCAGCCCGAAACGACTCATCCTTCAAAGCACGAGTAATCAGGTGAATCTCCAAATCCTTGCGAGTCTTCAACGCTAACTTAGAATCCTTCTGAAGCTGAAAAGACCACAAAGGCAAATTAGGCGTAAACCCTTGGGAAAACTGTTTTTCGTTACTCATAATCGTTACCTCAACTCTTGTGACTAAAAATGAACTTAAAAATCATAAACCGATATTCATTCAAGAAAATAAACACCAGCCATCCCGAACCATTTCCTCCGACAACGGCACCAGAATATAACCAGCCATATTCCCCGTGCCACCGATCGCCACACGCCCTTGACATTCCACCCAAGCATGAGCCGACATCCGCCCACCTGTAGCCCTCGTGAAACCAATGCGTAACTCAGAAGAAAAACCACGCCGAGCCAACAAAACCTGCGTAGCCAAAGCTTGAGGAAGACAAACCGCCCGTAAATAGGGACTAGCCGCCCTCACCGCCCAAACCACTTTGTTGACATCAGCCTCGTCTGTTCCTGGCAAATTAGCCCTTGGCTGTGAAATTTTTGCCAAAAGACCCCGCAATTGACTAAACGGTAGCAATTTTAACGCTAACCTGATTGTTCCCAGTAGAAACACAACCTTAAACAGAAGCACGCGATCGCTCCTATTCAGACTGAAAAATTTACGGAACTTTTTCATTAATTTGTAAATTGGCCAATAAATTCCATCCCTGGGCAATCCGATAGAAGAAATTTGCAGTTAACCCCCTTAATTCTTGGTATTTATTAAATGAATGCCTTGGTAGAAGTAAATACTTGAATTGAGTAATAGTTAAATTCTATAATTAAGTATGGTACGGACTATGTTCATAAATGTTGATTGCGTAACAAAACGTTACAAACCTGATTTTGGAATTCAAAATATAGTACAAAATAACTATTTTCTAGCCATTACCTCTAATATTGCAGGTGGGAGAAAAGTTAATTAAGTGATAACGCTTTATACTGCTATTATTTTCAATATACTGTCAGTTATGCGGATGCTTCCATGAATACTCTGAAAACTCAATCAGATAATTACTTTAAGAAGAATTGGGAAATATATCAAAAAGTCTTAGCCAATAATTGCATGGAACACCGAGAAATTTATGGTGTTTTGCATAAATTATTAACTGATTACTTGCCAGCACCATTTTCCTTACTTGAACTTGGATGCGGTGATGCTAGTTCATCAGTTCAAGCTTTATTAAATACTACCGTTGCCTCCTATACCGGAATTGACTTATCTGCGGCTGCTTTGGAAATTGCCCAAGGCAACATGGCACAAATTAACTGTGAACAAACTTTTATTCAAGACGACATATCGAAAGTTGTTGAGGAACTAGCGGAAAACCGAAAACAAAGCTTTGATATAGTTACGACTTCCTTTGTTTTACATCATCTAAGTTTGGCACAAAAAGATAAAGTTATTGAGCAAGTATTCCATCTTTTGAAACCCAAGGGTGTATTTGTTTTGATTGACATAGTTTGTAAAGAAGGGGAAGACCGAGAAAAATTTGTTAATCGCTACTTAGAAAATATGCGTCAAAACTGGACTGCACTCTCGTCTCAAGATATGTCCATGATTGAAAATCATATATCTACTTATGATTTCCCCGAAACTCAAACTACTTTGTACCAACTTGCACAAAAGCACAATTTTGTTCGTTTTGAATGCTTATACAAAGATACTTTTGAATCTGCACAATTTTTATGCCTATACAAGTAATTTTACACTCTCAGGGGTAAAGACACGGATAGCGAACGCGAGTGCGTCCCGGAGGGAACTAGCGCTGCTGCAAGCAGATCGAAACAACGGTACTCTTGTAGTGCGGGCATACTATGGCTAACGCCACGCTGCGCTATCGACAAGCTCAGTACAAGTCTTGCCCGCTAGATATGTACCTCATAACACCGGGAAGTGCTGTATATTCACAATATATTCGCCATTTTTTGTAGGTTGGGTTGACCCAAGGAAAGCCAACAAATGCGTTGGATTTTGTCCCATTGCTGTGCAAACATAAACGTTCCACAAACCAACCTACAAATCAAGGTTTTTTCAATTTGGCTAATTCAACCAATCCCCAATTCTTATGAGTGATAATATTAATCCTGCGGATTTTCCTGAATCAGATGTAGCAAATAACAGCCAGTCACTAATCTTACAACGCGGTGGTGAAGAGTTAATGCTAGAAAAAACGTTGTATCGTTTTACTATCCGTCCCAATGCTAATTTCCCCCATGAAAAATTAACACAGATTCCTGGTAGCGTATGGCGGCGGAGTATTCCTCAAGCGAAACTAGAACTATATACGGTCTTTCCTAATCAGCTAGATGCAGTTATGTCTCAATTACGCAATGATGAAAATGTGGACTTTGTGAGTCATGTTTATACATTGGAAAATAATCCCGGAACTTTTGTTTATCTCAGCGACCAAATTACAATTCAATTTGCTACTTGGGTAGATAATACTAAAATTAATACTATTACCAGTACATTGAATTTAGTTCAAGATCAACCAGTATTCGGCATACCAAATACCTTCATTTTTCTTGTTAGTAAACAATCCACACAAAATCCCGTTAAAATTACCAATTATTTACAAACATTGCCAGAAGTTTTAGCGGCTGAACCGAATATTCTCATTCAACAAGAACCCAATTATAAACCCAAAGATTCTCTTTATTCCCAGCAATGGTATCTCAATCATAATAGTAGTAATCAATTGGTAGCTGGTTCGCATATTTCCGTAGAACAAGCTTGGGATACTACTCGTGGTGTGCGTTCTATCGTGGTGGCTGTAGTAGATGATTCCTTTGATTTAAAACATCCAGATTTTCAAGGTACAGGTAAAATTGTTGCTCCTAGAGATTTAAAAGAAAATGATTTTTTACCCTTACCAGGAGAAAAAGAAACCAGTCATGGGACTGCTTGTGCAGGATTAGCTGTAGCTGAAGAAAATGGTTCAGGAATTGTGGGAGTTGCACCTGGTTGTGCAATGATGCCCATTCGCACTACTGGTTTTTTAGATGATCAATCAATTGAAGATGTTTTTAATTGGGCTATAGAAAAAGGCGCAAGTGTAATTTCTTGTAGTTGGGGAGCTTCTGCTGTTTATTTTCCCCTTTCTATTCGGCAAAAAGCCGCTATTAACCGGGCTGCTACCAATGGACGCAAGGGGAAAGGATGTGTGATTGTTTTCGCAGCCGGAAATGCTAATCGTCCCATTAATGGGACTATAAATGAACAGAATTGGCCGAAAAATATTGTTCAAGGTAACACAAATTGGTTAAGCGGTTTTGCTGTTCATCCTGATGTGATAACTGTATCTGCGTCTACTAGTTTAAATAAAAAGGCTGCTTATAGTAATTGGGGAGGTAATGTTTCTGTTTGCGCTCCCAGTAATAATGCTCCCCCAGGAATGTGGTTTCAAGAAACTGGTTTTGTTTATACACAACCGGCAATTGTTTCTTCTCTATTTGGATTGGGAGTATTTACAACAGATCAAATAGGTGCGGCTGGTTATGATGCTGGAAATTTTACTAAAAACTTTGGCGGTACTTCCAGTTCTACTCCCATTGTGGCAGGAGTAGCGGCTTTGGTATTATCAGCTAATCCTGATTTAACGGCTCAACAAGTTAAACGGATTCTCCAAGATACGGCTGATAAAATAGTGGATAATAACCCTGATCTTCAGTTGGGTGTGCGTGGGGGTACTTATGATAGTAATGGTCATAGTCAATGGTTTGGTTATGGCAAAGTTAATGCTGCTAAGGCTGTGAGACTAGCGCAGCAGATGGGTGCGGTTGCTAAAATTACCAATAAACAAATTCAGGTCAAAAATTCTCAAGTTGTGAATATTCCTGATAATAATAGACAGGGAATTAAAAGTGCGATCGCTATTAATGAAGCTGTCAATGTCACAGATATCCAAGTTACCGTGAATATCACCCATGATTTTTTAGGAGATTTAGAAGTTTATTTAATTGCTCCTAATAATCAGCGGATTTTATTACAAAGTCGTACATTAGGTCGTCGTAATCAATTACAAAACACTTACACAGTGCGATCGCATCCTGCCCTGAAACAATTACTTTCTTTACCCGCAAAAGGTAACTGGCAATTACAAGTCATTGACTACGCTGCCCTAGACGTGGGCAAACTTAATAACTGGGAATTAGTAATTGGAGTAGGTAATAAATAATTCGTAATTCGAACCGCTAATTGGTATATCAATTCCTATTTTAGTGAAGTACAAGCAATAATAATTAAACGCAGATGGACGCTGACAAACGCAGATAGTTTTGTACTTCATTAGACTAGGAAATGCTATATTTGGTAATTGGTAATTGGTAATTGGTAATTGGTAATTGGTAATTGGTAATTGGTAATTGGTAATTGGTAATTGGTAATTGGTAATTGGTAATTGGTAATTGGTAATTGGTAATTGATAATT
>NZ_JAQMTJ010000085.1:0-37108 GCF_028330815.1 Dolichospermum lemmermannii CS-548 | reverse complement strand
TACTGCCCTACTCCCCTACTGCCCTACTCCCCTGCCCAACATCCTCCTCACACAATGTTATTAAAACCTTCGTTCCCTAAAATGCGTTGGCAATCTTGGCTTCAGCCCTGGCAACAAATAGATGGGCTACTATTTTTTCTCCCCGTTGCTGTTAGTATGTTCGGGGGGCTAATGATTCTGAGTACAGAACTGAAGCAACCTGTAACTGACTGGTGGTGGCACTGGTTGACAGCCGCTATTGGGACAATAATCGCCTTATTTTTAGCTCGTTGCCGCTATGAAACCCTCATGGAGTGGCATTGGTTTATCTATGGGCTGACCAACTTTAGTTTAATCGCTGTCATGCTCGCTGGTACTAGTGCCAAAGGCGCACAGCGTTGGATTAGTATTGCGGGTTTTAATGTTCAACCCTCAGAATTTGCCAAATTAGGATTAATTATTACCTTAGCAGCTTTGTTACATAGGCGAACTGCTTCTACTCTAGAGAGTGTTTTCCGTGTCTTGGCAATTACGGTTGTACCTTGGGCATTGGTATTTTTACAACCAGACTTGGCAACATCGCTGGTATTCGGGGCAATATTTTTAGGAATGTTGTACTGGGCAAATGCCAACCCCGGCTGGTTAATACTCATGGTTTCCCCGGTAATGGCAGCAATATTATTTAGTATATCTTGGCCATTATCAACGCCCATAATGTTATCTAAAGACATATCATTAAGCATATTAGGTTTAGTATGGGCAGTATCTATGGGGGTAGTTGGTTGGTTTAGTCTGCCTTGGAAGCGGTTTGGTATTGCTGCTATTGCTTCATTCTGTCTAAATATGCTCGGTGGCGAATTAGGCCTTTTTGCCTGGAATCATGTATTAAAAGAGTATCAAAAAAATCGGCTTAGTGTATTTATCAACCCTGAGCATGATCCTCTTGGCGCTGGTTATCACCTGATTCAATCTCGCATTGCTATTGGCGCTGGTGAAGTTTGGGGCTGGGGTTTGTTTAAAGGTCCCATGACTCAACTGAATTTTGTTCCGGAACAGCACACAGATTTTATTTTCTCGGCTGTTGCTGAAGAATTTGGTCTTGTGGGTTGTTTAGTTTTACTATCGGTCTTTTGCTTAATTTGCTTCCGTTTACTTCATGTAGCTCAAACCGCTAAAGATAACTTTGGTTCACTTTTGGCTATTGGTGTTTTGTCTATGATTGTGTTTCAACTAATTGTGAATGTTGGTATGACAGTTGGTTTAGCACCTGTGGCGGGAATTCCCTTACCGTGGATGAGTTATGGACGTTCGGCGATGCTGACTAACTTTATTGCCATCGGTATAGTAGAATCTGTAGCTAATTATCGTCAACGCCAAAAGTATTATTAAAGAGGAGTCACCGAGTCAGGAGTTAAAGAAGCAGGAGAAAGAATAGAATTACCAATCACCAATTACCAATTACCAATTAAGCTAGAAATAAGAAACCAATAAGGGTAAATATGATGATCCTACCTGGAGCAACTGTTCGCGTCAAAAATCCTGCTGATACATATTATCGGTCAGAAGGACTTGTCCAACGAGTTAGTGATGGTAAAGTAGCTGTACTGTTTGAAGGTGGTAATTGGGATAAAATAATTACTTTCCGTCTTACAGAATTAGAACCGGTGGAAACTACAATCCAGAAAAAAGGGAAATAGTAATTTAGTTATTAGTCAGTGGTTATTAGTTTTTCACTAAGACTATTGACTAATCGCACCTTCAGAAAATATGTTTATTCATTTTTAATTTTTAATTGATAATTTTTAATTGCTTATGCGTCTACCTTTACCACAGTTTGCTATTGACAATCGCCATTCCCATCACTTTGCAGAGATAATTGAAACCACAACTACAGAATTTTTGGCTCAATGTTTAGAACCAGAAGACTTGAGTTTTCCACCAATGCCACCTTTTGGAAGTTGGGTTTGTGCTGTAGATGAAGAATCAGGTAATCAAGTTTATGCCGTAGTTTATCATGCCACAACGATGCCTATTGATTCTGTACATCGGGCAGTTGCACTAGGATTATCTTTAGAAGCTTTGCGTGAGGAACAACCCCAAATATTTTCCATGCTCAAAACTGAATTTCGAGCAGCGATTGTGGGATTTAAAGAAAAATCTCTAAATAGTAATAACAGCAAAATGTATCAATATTTGCCACCTCGTCCGCCACAAATTCACCAAGCTGTTAATCATTGTCAAGCAAAAGAAATTATTCAGTTTACAGAAGAACTAGATTTTTTACGAACATTACTTTTTATTAGTGGTGCGCCTGTAGATTCTTTGGCCGCAGCCGCTATTCGGGGAATATATCAGTTACGAAAAACTGACCGAGAATGGTTGATTAAAGCTGGAAGACATCTGAGTATGTTACTCAAAGATGATTATGATCGGTTGCGGTTTATTTTGAGTCAAATTCATCCATAAACTTTGAAGTTTGCTGTATTTTGTCTGAGTGATTCGAGACAACTGGGATTTTGATAATAAACTCAGAACCTTCTCCGGGAGTAGATATACAATAAAGTTCACCACCATGTTTTTCAACTACAATTTGGTAGCTAATTGATAATCCTAATCCTGTTCCTTTGCCTACAGCTTTGGTAGTAAAAAATGGGTCAAATAATCGTTTTTGGACTTCTTCTGAAATGCCTGAACCATTATCGGCAATGCGAACAACAACATAATGATCATTAGTTATTTCTGTGCGAATCCGAATTTGCAAATTTTTACGGGTTTTTAGGATTAAATTATCACTTTCAGAAAGAGCATCAATAGCATTGGCAAGAATATTCATAAATACCTGATTCAGTTGCCCTGCATAGCACTTTATTAATGGTAATTTGTCATATTCTTTAATTAATTCAATTTCTACCCGCTCAGGTCTAGCTTTTAAACTATGTTTGAGAATTATTAATGTATTCTCTATACCTTCATGGATATCAACAAATTTAATTTCTGCTTGATCTAATCGGGAAAAATTACGTAAAGATAAGACAATTTCATTTACTCTTGTAGCACCAACTTTCATGGAAGATAGTAATTTTGGTAAGTCTTCCAGAATAAATTCTATTTCAATTCCCTTCGCTTTAGCTTCAGATATTGCGTCAGCATAGGATAATTCTTGTTTATAATTTTCCAGGATGTAGAGTATATCTTGAACATATTCGACAGCATAATTGAGGTTGCCATAAATAAAATTCATGGGATTATTGATTTCATGGGCAATCCCAGCTACTAATTGTCCCAAGGCAATCATTTTGTCGTTTTGTAATAATCGGCTATAGTTATGCTGAAGATCACGAAAGTCAGCCTTAGCTATTCTGGCTTTTTCTGTTTCTTTTTGCAGGCGATTTAATGTTAAAACATGAATTTGGGAATTGGCTAAAAGTAACTGATGAAAATCTAGCAATCCATATTGATAAGATTGATCTGTAATCACCAGTGGTTCATATACCTGTTTGTGCGATCGCCCTAAAGCTATTTGAGTTGCTTCGACAATTGGGGTATCCTCTGGATAGATAAATGTTTTAGGTTGTAAAAAATTATAAAGATATTCGACAGGGCGACCGGCAAATAGTCCTAAACCATAGGGACGACTCATTTGTTCAAAAAATAGCCGTCGAGAAATCATGCCTACATATTTTTTTTCTTTAGTCAAGATAATCCCTGGCAGCAAAGGATCTTCTTCAAAAAGCATTGCTAATTCATTACCTGGATGATCTGTTTCAATTTGAATTGTCCAAACTGGTAATTCCTGTAAAGTTGATTCTAATTTGAGATTTAGCTGATCCGCATTCTGAATACTATGCATAGCCAGCATTTTTTTGTCCTTAACCTGAAGTTAATATTGGTTCTTAAGCTTCCCCGGACTGAAGACGCGGGGATTTCTGAAGAGTCCACAAAAGAACTTTCTTAGGCGCACTTAAAGCGCCTCTACCTACTCCACTTAAGTCAAACTTAAATATCGCAGCTACTTTTTTGATTATGGTGTCTCTGGCATTATTGCGAAGACTCCGGCAAATGTTACTTGTTTTAGGTTTAATTTTCTCAGTTTAATCAATTTAGCCGATAAAAAGTCAAATTTATATTGTGAGTAAGAATAAAAAACATCTATGTGTTGAAGCATCCTAGTACGGAGAAATCCTGGCTCCTATGAAACAACTGTTAGGTTCAAGTCCTAACGGCAGTATTGACAAGAAAGAGCGAGTAATGGCAGGGTGTGGAGCGTACCGAGTCTTGGCTTAGTGATGGATTCTGAAAACACTGAAAACAATAAAAGTAAGCGCAATTTCGACACCTTGATTGGCAGTTGTTTTGAGCGCTAAAACCGCTGAGAGTGTCAAAGATAGTTGGTAGCTTTAATTGGGAATTGGGGTAATTTTCAATTGCAATATGACGGTTATCTGGTGGGGATAAGCATTAAGAGTGGGTAATTTTCAATGTAAAATATGACAGTTGTATTAGATGCTGTGAATGTGATTGAGCGTTATACCCTGCCCGAAATGGGCAATTTGTGGAGTGAAACCTATAAGCTGAAAACCTGGCTAGATGTAGAGATCGCGGTTTGCGAAGCACAGGCAGAACTGGGTTATATTCCAGCAGCAGCAGTAGAAGAAATTAAGGCTAAGGCGAATTTTGACCCGCAGCGGGTGCTAGAAATTGAGGCGGAAGTTCATCATGATGTCATTGCTTTTTTGACAAATGTTAATGAATATGTAGGTGATGCAGGACGCTATATTCACTTAGGTTTAACTAGTTCTGATGTCTTGGATACTGCTTTATCACTACAATTAGTTGCTAGTCTGGATTTGTTGTTAAAACGCCTAGAAGATGTAATTGATGCCATTCGTAAGAAAGCCACAACACATCGGCATACGTTAATGATTGGGCGATCGCATGGTATTCACGCTGAACCGATTACCTTTGGCTTTAAGTTAGCTGGTTGGTTAGCGGAAGTATTACGACACCAAGAACGGCTACAAATTCTCAAGAAAACCATCGCTGTTGGCAAAATATCCGGTGCGGTAGGAACTTACGCCAACATTGAACCACGTGTAGAAGCGATCGCCTGTGCAAAACTCGGACTGAAACCCGATACTGCTTCCACTCAGGTAATTTCCCGCGATATTCATGCAGACTTTGTGCAACAGTTAGCATTACTCGCTGCATCCATAGAACGCTTTGCTGTAGAAATTCGCAACTTGCAAAAAACAGACGTTTTAGAAGTTGAAGAATTTTTCGCTAAAGGGCAAAAAGGCTCTAGTGCTATGCCTCACAAGCGTAATCCTATCCGTTCCGAACGGTTAACAGGGATGGCGCGACTGGTGAGAAGTCATGCAGGGGCAGTATTAGAAAACGTCGCTTTGTGGCACGAACGGGATATTTCCCACAGTTCTGTAGAACGAGTAATTTTACCAGATGCTTGCATTCTGACTCATTTCATGCTGCATGAAATCACCAACTTGGTAAATAACTTGTTGGTTTATCCTGATAACATGGCCCGAAATCTCAACTGTTATGGGGGAGTAGTCTTTAGTCAAAGGGTATTACTAACCTTAATAGACAAAGGACTTAACCGCGAAGAAGCATACTCTATAGTCCAAGAAAGCGCCCACACTGCTTGGAATAAACCAGAAGGCAACTTCCGTGATTTAATCAGCAAAGATCCTCGCGTCACTCAAAACTTGTCACCCGCAGAGATAGAAGCCTGTTTTGATCCACAACATCATCTCAAGCATTTAGAACAAGTTTATCAACGACTGGGTATTTAGAACTAGGATTGGTAATTGTCAATTGGTAATTGGTATCAATTGTCAATTCCCTCTGACCACTGACTTCTTCCGTGTCGCAAAGTGAAGAATAAATATATGGCTGATTACTATACTCAAAATATAAAGCACCTTTGCTAATTTGGTAAAGTCGGGGATATACCCATGATTGAAATTCTCGCTATATTATCTGCTGGTGCTGCTGCTGGGATGAGAATAGGTGTACCTTTACTAATTATTGGTATCCTCCAAGGGGAGGAACTCTGGTCGCAGATGCCAGTCCTATCACGCATTTCTCCCCATGTTTTAATCGGACTACTCACCAGTTGGTCTTTATTTGAACTATTCGCTTCCAAAAAACTCATTGGCCAGAGAATAGTCCAGCAAGTTCATTTATTTTTGTCTCCCTTGGTAGGAGCTTTAATGGGCTTGTCTGTTGCTTCAGCGATAACCACGCCAAGTTGGTTAGTTGCTTTGATTGGTGGTTTATTAGCTTTGGTATTGCAGCTAGTTTTATTAGGTTGGTTTTATCGCTTGCGTGGATTGCCAATATGGGCAGTGTTTACGCAAGATGTCCTGTGTGTTACACTTATATTTTTTGCTGTGGATGCTCCTCTTCAAGGAGGATTAATTGCTTTAATCCTCCTCTGGCTGGCTGTTCTTAGTGGAAAATACTGGTATGACTGGTCTAAAGGTAAAAATTGATAATTGACAATTACCAATTATGAAGATTAATGTAAAAGCCCGACCACGTGCAGTAATCCTTTACCAGTAACTAACTCAATAATTAGCCCGATAAATCCTAGCATGGCTATCCGACCATTCCAGACTTCGGCACTGGTGGTTATTCCCCATGCCCAACGTTCTTGGGGATACATTTTTACCCTTTTTTTCATTTGGGTGACTTGAGAGAGTTTCAGGTCAGGTTGTTTGAGAGCATCAATGATCAAGTCGGATAGGGCTTTAATAAATACCGGATTGGTGTTGGGCGCAGGGACACGTCCGAAGTTGTGTATTCCTGCTTCTTCCGCTATTTCTCGATATTCAATGTCAATTTCTTGTAGGGTTTCGATGTGTTCGGAAACAAAACTAATGGGGACAACTATTAAATCTTTCACACCTTTTACACCGAGTTCGTTCAGTGCATCTTCTGTATAAGGTTTTAGCCATTCAACAGGACCAACACGACTTTGATAAGCTAGGGTGTGGGGATTGGGACGGTTGAGGGTTTGCATAATTAAGTCGGTGCATTCCTCAATTTCTTGCTGGTAGGGGTCGCCGGCTTCCTCTACATAGCTTTTAGGTACACCATGGGCGCTAAAGAAGATATGCACGTCCTGAGGACGGGGAAATTTCTCCAGTTCGCCAACTATAAGTTCTGCCATTGCTTGCAGATAACCTGGTTCTTTGTACCAAGAGTCAATAACGGTATACTCAAGACTTTGGAGTTTGGGGTTTTCCTTCCATAGTTGTTCTAATAACCGGAAACTAGAACCGCTGGTGCTGATGGAAAATTGGGGGTAAAGCGGGAGAATTACCAATTTATCAAGGTTATCTTGAGTAATTTGGGCGATCGCTTCTTCTGTGTAAGGATGCCAATAACGCATTCCCACGTAGATATTAACTTCTTGTCCTAATTCACCTAACTGAGCTTTAATGGCTGCTCCTTGCTCTTCTGTAATCCGTCGCAATGGAGAACCGCCGCCGATTTGCTGATAATTTATTTGAGATGTTTTTTCTCTACGCGTAGCAATAAACCAAGCTAGAGGTTTTTGCATCCAGCGAAACGGTAAGCGGATAATTTCTGGATCAGAAAACAGATTATACAAAAACGGTCCGACATCTTCTGGTTTGTCGGGACCACCGAGATTAAGTAATAATACCCCTATACGACCCATAGCAGTTACTTTCCCCCAATCCTTACAGATTTTTCACTAATGTTAACAATATATCTTTATTAAATATAAAGCTTTATCGGCAGGAAAAAAAACAATGGCCACAATTTTTAGAGATTTAAGTTACAGATACCAATGGCTATATGATGGCATCTCCCGGTTAGCGGCTGTGACTGTGGGTGGTGAACCCCGGTTTCGTCAACTGGCTTTACAAAATTTAAAACTGCAATCGGATACTCAGATTTTAGATTTATGCTGTGGTAGTGGTCAAGTAACCAGATTTTTAGTGAATTTTTCGGAAAATGTCACTGGCTTGGATGCTTCCCCATTATCTATCCAGCGAGCGCAGAAAAATGTCCCAAATGCTAGGTATATAGAAGCGTTTGCTGAGGATATGCCTTTTGCAGATAATTTATTTGATTTGACACTCCCCGGTCTAAAGATGCGGGGATTCTTAATCGAATAATTGTAAAGACAACTGCTCGAATAATATCCGCTTTTCAGGTATTACCTTAGATGTACGGTTCTTGCCCTGATCCTGTTTGCCATTACTGGCAGAATCATCTCTGACAAGCGTAACTTTCCGAGAGTCCCCCGGTAGGTTTTTAATGTCTTTGCTGACAAAATTTAAATTAGCTCTTCGTAAAATTGTCCGAGAAGCCTGAGTATCAGCATGGTCAATATGACCACAATTTTCACAAATGAACTTTTCGCCATCTCTATTGGCTTTACTAATATGATGACAAGCCGAACATTCTTGAGAAGTAAATTTAGGATTAACGGATAATACTGGCTTACCAGACTTCAATGCCAGCCAAGCAATCTTAGAAAATAATTCGCCCCAACTTGCATCAGAAATAGAGCGATTTAATCCACGTTTTGCAGATTGACCATTAGCCATAAATCGTCCTTGCTGCTTTTTGGGTTTGCAGCAGGACTTCATAGCCAAAACATTTATATCCTCTTGGACAATTGCCTCAGCGGTGTTAACAACTTTATCGGCTGCTTTCCATTGATGATCATTCCGTTTATCTGCAATTTTTTTATGTAGCTTGGCAACTATTTTCCCGGCTTTTTTGCGATTGTTAGAACCTTTAACTTTGCGGTTAACTCGGCGTTGTCTAATTCTTAATTGACGGCGAACTTTTTTATTAGTTGCAAATTTAGGGTTTTCAATAAACGAACCATCCGACAAAGAAATTAATTTATTAATTCCTACATCAAGACCTACTGCTGATTTGACGGTTTCAATTTCTGTGACTTCAGGTAGAGATTCAGGTAAATTGAGTAATATACTCATGTACCATCCGTCAGCTTCTTTAATCACTGTCACCGTTCTAATATCAGCATCTACTGGAATAGTCCGACTATCAAAATAGCGCATAGTCCCCAGTCCAGGAAAGTAGGCATGGGAATAGCATCTTGGCTGATTAGATTCACGATTAACAGTTAATTTTACTTGTCCTGGCTTGAATTGAAAAGTTTTAAAGTTAGCTGCTTTACGGAACGCAGGGAAACCCCTTTTGTGTTGAAAAAATCCGGTATAAGCAATATCTAATTTACCTAAATTACCTTGTAAAACATCTGAATTAATTCGGCTATACCATTCAGACTCAGAACGCAATTCAGTTGTTCTTTTACTTTGAATATCATTCGCATTACCCCAAATCAAACCATGCTTTTTACTGTTCTTTGTTAACCCAGAGGACATTACACCATGCTTAACGACGGGGCAAGTCAAAGGACAGTAAGAACCATATTCAATTCGACTATCTAAGTCTGAAAATGCACCATAATAGTACATCACGGACTCATCTGATTTCTGGTTATTAGTTTCAAAACCGCGCTGACGTTCTGCCAGGCAATAATTTCTGTGTTTCCGCAAAGTAACAAGCCACTCAGACATTAAGGCTTGTTGCCCAATATTCGGTTTTAGCTTGAATCTCCAGCGTATTTGCACAGGTTTATTTTGTTGATGTGATTGACGATACAACCATGTTAATCTACAATTAAAAGGAAGTCAATAGCTAAAATCTATGAAAAAAAGTTCTTATGAATATCGGCATTATAATCACGCTGTCGGGTTGAGCGTGATTCATCTAGTCTGGATACCTAAACGCCGAAAGAAGGTACTTGTTGGGAAAATCAGAGATAGGATTTTTGAGATATTTTCGGCATTAGCTATTGAAAAAGACTGGAATATTCGTGCGTTAGAAGTTGCGCCAGATCATATTCATTTATTTGTAGAGATTCATCCAACCGATGCAATATTTCAGGTAGTTAAAGCATTTAAAGGACGCTCATCTAATTATCTAAGAAAAGAGTTTCCAGAATTAAAAAAGCTACCGTCACTTTGGACTAGTAGCTATTTCTTTTCAACTGCGGGGAATGTTGCCGCCGACACAATAGAAAGATATATTAATGACCCGCATCATGGTTGAGAATATTGGAAGCGGTTAAAACCGCACGGGTAGGCTTTCCCCCGCGCCCTAAAGAGACGCGGCTCCCAGCCTTCCCGCAATCCTTTTGGTGGGAGAACCTAGTTTATATGCTGGTGGAAGTTTACAGGTGATTCAGGGCAGGAAGATGATTTGAGTTTCTTGTGCTAATTCATAAGTTTAAATTATTGATTTGCTATTTTTAAATAAGTTTTTTTGAAAAAATTTTTTATTTTGAGGGTGCGGGGCGGGCTAAATGTGGTAATATAGTTATATCATTATAATCGGACATAAGCAAAATTTTTATTTAGGCACGCATTCCCATTATCAAAATATCACGCCGAGAAAATAAAGTCAATAGGTTTTGACCCCAAAAAAAGAAATTTTTTTTATTTTTTTGAACATTGAGAACATCAGTACCAATATTCAGTTGAAAAAATCATACCACAAATACACTCTGCCATAGCAATCGCCTAGACTTGCTCTTCTTGAAAATCTGTTAATCTAGCTGTATCAAGAATTAGTAAAAGAGTCAATGGAAATTAGTAACTTATTCAAAGCCGGTGGCGTAGTTATGTGGCCACTGCTATTTTTTTCCGTTTTAGGAATCACTCTTATTCTGGAACGGATTACGTTTTGGATAGGAATTAGTGGCCGTCAGAATCGCGTAGTCAAGCAGGTGTTAAGTTTTTATCGTCAAGGTAATGTAGTTACCTCTCTAGATATACTACACAAAAATGCTGATTTACCGATTGCGCGAATTTTTCTAGCGGCTTTAGAATTGGAAGAACCCAACCCAGAGGAATTCCGCTTGGCTTTAGAAAGTGAGGCCCAGGCAGAAATCCCGTTATTAAAAAGGTTTCAAAATATCTTTGATACAATTATTGGTTTAGCCCCCTTGCTGGGATTATTAGGGACAGTTTTGGGTTTGATTGGCTCTTTTGCATCATTAAATATTGGTGATGTCGGTGGGACAAAAACCGCTGGTGTCACTTCTGGGATTAGTGAAGCCTTAGTATCCACAGCATCGGGATTAGTTGTAGCTATTATTACCTTGTTTTTTGCGAATAGCTTTCGGGGAATGTATTTACGACAAATTGCCTGGATTCAAGAATATGGTGGGCAATTAGAATTAGTTTATCGTCACCAGTATGAAAGAGGGGATAAATCATAATGCGTCTACCAGATGAACCAGATTTACCAGCCCAGATTAATATTGTGCCGATGATTGATGTCATTTTTGCGATTTTGACATTTTTCATTATGTCCACTTTATTTTTACATCGTTCTGAAGAGTTACCAGTTAATTTACCTAAAGCAGCAACAGCCAAAGCCCAATCATCAGCCGCACCAATTACCGTTACTGTAGATTCAGCAGGGAATGTGAGTTTAAATCGCCAGCCAGTAACTCTGGAAACTTTACCAGTAAAGGTACAGGAATTAATGGGCAAAAATACGGAAGTGGTAGTGATTATTAATGCTGATCAAAGTGCTACTCATGGTCAAGTCGTGGTAGTGATGGATCGGGTGCGGCAGGTAAAAGGAGCAAGATTAGCAATTGCCACACAAGCACCTTAACAGGTTAGTGATCAGAGTAGCAACTGCGTGGGGGTAGAAACGGAATCTCATTCTTTAATGACAATTATTGATTACCTGATTTGCGTTTTAATTGTTTAAAGAATTGATATATTTCTGGCAAGCGATTATAAATTACTGCCGCCTTGATGTACACTTTGTGCGGCATTGCTGGAGTACCTGAGACAATTTCCCCCGGTGCGACATTGCAGTGAATACCAGTTTGAGCAGAGGCGATCGCCCCATCCCCGATTTTAGCTTGATTGGCAATTCCCACCTGTCCAGCTAAAATTACCCGATTTCCTAGTCTTACCCCTCCGGCCATGCCTGCTTGACCTGCTATGGCACAACCAGCCCCAATTTGACTACCATGTCCTATCTGGACTAAATTATCAATTTTAGTATCTTTGCCCACCCTGGTTTCCCCCACAGCGGGACGGTCTATGGCTGTATGACAACCTACTTCTACCCTATCTTCTAAAACTGTATAGCCTGATTGTTCCATTTTAAACCAACCGGTGCGGGTAGGCACAAAGCCAAATCCCTCTGCACCAATGACAGCACCGCTATGAATAACGCAATCTGCACCGATTTGGCTGCGTTCGTGGATGGTACAATTAGCGTGTAAGGTAGTGCGATCGCCTATTTTGACTTCTGGATAAATGACAACATTGGGATGAATAATGGCATAGTTGCCAATTTCCACAGCTTCAGAAATGACAACATGAGCGCCAATATAAACATCATCACCAATTTTGGCGGTGGGGTGAATGACCGCGCTGGGGTGAATTTCGGGACTAGGACGGTAGGGTTGATAAAAAAGAGTGACCGCTTTGGCAAACAACAGTTTTGGTTCATTCGTTGTTAACCAGGCAATCCCCTTTTCGGTGGCTTGATTCTGCAATTTTTCATCTGGGGGCAAAATTACAGCGCTCGCACTGGTAGAATTGAGCAATGAAGCAAATTTAGAGCCTTCTATATAGCTGAGAGTTCCAGATGTCGCTTCGTCTATGGCTGCAACTCCAGTAATTTCTACATCAGTTTCAAGGCTACTTTGGGTAATATAATCACCCAGTTGATTGAGAATTTCACTAAATTTCATATTGATTTGCTAACACGATTTATAGATTTTTGTTTCGCGCCCAGACGCAAAGGAGCAAAGGCGCAAAGGAAGAAATTAGTTATCTTCTGTTGATTTTGTCATGGATTGACCGGCTAAGTAGGCTGTTGTCCAAGCACTTTGGAAGTTAAAGCCACCGGTGATACCATCAATATCTAATATTTCACCAGCAAAATGCAAGCCGGGGACTATTTTACTTTCCATTGTTTTGAAGTTGACTTCTTTGAGGTTGACTCCTCCACAGGTGACAAATTCTTCTTTAAATGCGCCTTTACCTGTAATTAGGTGTTCTCCTTGGGAGATTTCTAGGACTAGTTGATTTAGGGTTTTGTTGGATATGGTTGCCCAACGTTCTTCTGTGGGAATATGGGTACGATTGATAATATATTGCCAAAGCCGATGAGGTAAGTCTAGACCACGATGGAGGGCGATCGCTTTTTGTCCCCATTCAGCTTTGACTGTTAAAAGTTTTTGTCTCACTTCCTCTTGGGATAAATCTGGCAACCAATTAATCAATAATTTATGTTGATAGCGGTTTTCATGGAGAATTCTCGCCCCCCAAGCCGAAAGTTTCAATACTGCTGGACCACTCACACCCCAATGGGTAATTAACAATGGGCCTGTTTGTTGGAATGGGGTTTTTCCAGTCCCAGGTAAGCGCAGATTTACAGAATTAACACTAATTCCTGCTAATTCCCGCAGTTGAGGATCTGCAATATTAAAGGTGAACAAAGAAGGTACAGGGGGTTGGATGTCATGACCTAATTCTCTAGCGATTTTATAACCTGCTAAACTGCTACCTGTAGCCAAAAGTAAGCAATCGCATTCTTTCGTTTCTCCCGATTTGAGCAGAATTTCGAACCCGGCATTTTTGCGAGTGACAGCGGTAACAGGTGTGCCAATACAAAGTTCTATTTTGGCATCAAAAGTCGCCTTAATTAAACATTCAGCAATGGTTTCTGCCCGATCTGTAATTGGGAACATCCGGCCATCAGCTTCCGTTTTTATATTCACCCCATGTTCCGTAAACCAAGCTATGGTGTCTAGAGGTTGAAACCGGGTAAATGCACCCAACAGGGCTTTACCACCTCTAGGATAATTCTGAACTAAAATTTTGGGTTCAAAACAAGCATGAGTAACGTTACAACGTCCTCCACCGGAAATGAGAACTTTCGCCAAAGGTTGACGACTAGCTTCGATTAAAGTAACCTGGGCTTGAGGATTAGCTTCAGCACAAGCGATCGCACCAAAGAATCCCGCCGCCCCACCACCAATAACTACAATTTGCA
This sequence comes from Dolichospermum lemmermannii CS-548, assembly GCF_028330815.1. Lineage (NCBI taxonomy): Bacteria > Bacillati > Cyanobacteriota > Cyanophyceae > Nostocales > Aphanizomenonaceae > Dolichospermum > Dolichospermum lemmermannii. The sequence continues at coordinate 23,005 of NZ_JAQMTJ010000085.1, read as the reverse complement.
AGGGTAACAACTTCAAAAATTTTTTTAATAGCACCTACTTAACTAGAGTAGCTGTTATTTTCACTCTTCCACCGCTTCAAAGTCTTCTTTTCCTACACCACAAACTGGACACAGCCAATCATCTGGTATATCTTCAAAGGCTGTTCCTGCTTCTATTCCACTATCAGAATCGCCTACTTCGGGGTCATATACATAGCCACATACCGTACATATATATTTTTTCATTTTTGTACCTCTTAAGAATTAATTCAAAAACGTTGTCTTATTAAAGCCTTTCCTGATCTTGATTAGGACATGAAAACCTGTTGATTTCTTCATCCCAAATTAAGAAGATTTTTTTTATTTATCCTTTGTTAAATCTCGCCTTTGATAGTTGTTATGTACTAACTATCAGGAGAACCGCCTGAATAATTCCAGGTTTGTAGTCAGGACTTTAGTCCTAATTTAAGGGCTGAAGTCCTGACTACAAAATCATCTCAAGATTTTTACTCGTTGAAGGTGCAAAATGGCGGTTATTAAAAAAAGTTAAGTTTGTTTACTAATTTGGTTTTAAATGAATCAAATTCACCTGAATATCCGTCTTGATGTCCATAAAGTTGTGTAATAACAACTTTTGTTTGACATTTGTAATAACACTACTGAAAATACTCAAAACACATAAGTTATGAATCATCAAAATTTCCAGAATAAATCTATCAAGTTTGTACAAACTTCTCTGGCTGCCGCTGCACTGATGATAGCTTCTGTTGGGCCTGCCTTTGCTGACAGCAAAGTTAAAATCGTAGGTGCAGGATATGGTGGTAATGGTTGCCCTGAAGGATCTGCTAGTGTCAACGTTAGTCCCGATGGTCAAGAGCTAAGTATTCTATTTGATCAATTTATCGCTCTGGGAAATAAATCATCAGAAGCACGCAAAAGCTGTAATTTGAGCATTCCGATTCAAGTACCCCAAGGGTTTCAAATTTCCCTCTACGATGCTGATTATCGGGGCTATGTTGCTCCCGGTACAACGGGGAAACTAAGAGCAGAATACTTTTTTGCTGGTCAGCGTGGCCCCGTCTTTTCTAGAACCTTTACAGGGGAAACTGAGTACAACGTTCGAGATAAATTAGTGACTGTAGGTGATGTCTGGTCAGCCTGTGGTGATAGTGTAAATATGCGGGTGAATGCTGCGATGATCGCTAGTGGTCAAGGGATGGCCACTGTTGACTCTTTTGATCTCGCCCATCGCGGTTTAGTTTACCACGTGAAATATCGTCAGTGTCGGTAATTAATACTGACTCCTCGCTTGAAAAAGCAGGGATTTGATGATCATAGGACTTACGCATTGACAGATTTGACAAAAGATGTATTGTGGATTTTATCTCTTGTCGGGTGCATCATACCCGATAATTTGCCCACAATTAACAAAGTTTTGCCATTTGAAGCACCTAGTAATATGCCGGAAATGATGTCTAATTTGTATAGTGCGTAAGTCCTCGATAGTTAAAAACGCCACCATCTTCGTTGAAAGTAACTGAAAATTGCCAAAGATATCGCTCCAAAGAACAGTAAAACAATTACACCCCCAGGAAAGAAAGTAAGAATACCCAAGCCTCTGAGTACAAACAAGGATACACTCATACCCAAAAGAATCCCAAAACCCTGGATTAATTTTCCATTTAAAGATGATTGAGTCATTATATTTTTTTCTCAAACCTAATTTATACTGGATGTAGCAATCATAATTTCATTATTGCAATACCTTCGCCAAATTGAAAAAAGCCTTGATTCGTAGGTTGGATTGAGGCACGTTCATGTATCCCTCAAGGGAGGCGTTTCCCCTGTGTGGTGGAGCCATAACCCAACAAATGCGTTGGGTTGCGCTATCGCTTAACCCAACCTACAAAAAATGGCAAAGGTACTATTATTGAAAATGAACTTGAGACTAATTATCTGCGAAAACTCCATAAATTGAACTGTAATTAGAATTAAGTGAGTTAAACTCAATGAAATCATCAAGGTTAATCACTTAAAACGTTACCAAAATCACTATATCTGCATTATATATGTCAACCTCAAATCTTAAAAATGTCGCTTACGCCAAGCAACCTCTATTAGATACACTTTGGAATCAAGATCAGCAAAGACGACTAATTCAAGGAGAAGTATTCACAGAAATTCGCTCTCATACTAACTGGGGTGGTGCTGTTACCGCTTGTATGTACCTACCGCTAGTTAGATGCCATGTCTGGCAACAAATTACAGATTACCCCCGTTGGGTACAATATTTTCCCGATGTTACTAAAAGCGAAGTTATATCTAGAGGTGATGTTAAACGGCTGTATCAAGCGGCACAAAAAGCTTTTTTATTTTTTACAGCCCAAGTAGAAATTTATCTGACTGTGGTGGAAGTATTAGGACAGCAAATCCACTTTCAGATGGAAAAAGGCTCATTTACAGATTTTCACGCCAAGTTAGAACTTAAAGATATGGGTAATGGTACTCTCTTAGCTTATACGGTACAAGCCACTCCCAATATTCCCATTCCCTCAATTTTTATTGAACAGGCAATGAATTTGGAGTTACCAGCAAATCTATGTAAAATGCGACAGGTGCTTTGTAATCATCAATAATAGCAATGTCACAGGTAACAACTATTTTGGATTTTTGGTTTGGTCATCCTAATGACCCAAACTACGGGAAAATTCAACCATTTTGGTTTGAAAAACAACCGGATTTCGATGCTAAAGTCCGCGACCTTTTTCTGGAAGATTACCAACAAGCGGTAGCCGGATATTTGCATGATTGGATGAATTCACCAGAAACTTGTCTAGCTTTAATTCTGTTGCTAGATCAATTTCCCCGAAATATGTTTCGTGATACCCCACAAGCCTTTGCAACGGACTGGGAAGCACTGTCATTAGCGCAACACGCCACAAACAAAGGCTATGATAGAAAATTATTGGCTGTGCAACGCTGGTTCATATATTTACCCTTTGAACACAGTGAAGACCCGATTGATCAACGCAAGTGCATTAAGCTATTTCAACAACTTAGTCATGATCCCTACAGTGCAAAAGCGATTGAATCAGCTTTTCGACACAAGGAAATAATTGCCCGATTTGGTCGTTTTCCCCATCGCAATGCCATTTTAGGACGGATCTCTACTCCAGAGGAAGAAGAATTTTTGGAAGAACCTGGTTCTTCATTTTAAGTTGGGGACTGGGTTAATTAACCCCCGCACTCTATGTGGGTTTGAAACTGTTAATTCTCTGTGAGTATGTGTTTCCGTAGCATACAGTAGCCTCCTAAGAAATCTTTGTTTGCATATCTGCCAGTAAACGTTTTAATTTGTCCAGTCACAAAGCATTAAGTCAGGGGGTTATTTCCACAACTCCCTTTTTTAGTGCGCTGCTTTCTATAAATCGTGCTTAATTTTACTAAAAATCTTTTAATCTACGTCTTTAGATAGATGACATGGGTTTGATAAACTTTTAAAATCACTTGGGTTTTGTGTTATTGAATACACTGGATTGTAGTCTAGTTATTCTAGCTACCATTTTTTGTATTTTTGTATCAAAAATTGACAAACAACCCTATTTTTGTGGTATTTTCACCACAAATCAATGTATTACTGTTTATCTATCTCAATCTCAATATTATTTGGCTCTACCTCTTCTTATGCTAAAAAATTAGCAACAAGTATGACTCTTAGATTTTGGCTAACAACTGTCTGTAGTACAATAGTATCCGTTACTACTTTGTATTTTGGTCTAAATTATTCAAAATTTTGCTTTAAGCAAATGCGCTATCTAAGTGACAAAGAAAAAATTCAGATGGCATTCAATTATCAAAATAACAGAGAACGTATCCCAATAGAAACCGTAGATAAAGGAACTCAGTATTATAGGCAAATTAGGTACGATAATTTTGAGGAATTTATCCAAAAAAATCCGAATTGCTGCCAAGTAAATCCTGGGGGAGGATATGACCTTCCACCGGCTAATTTTTTAGATCGCATCACTGGATATAATTCTGGTGATGCCATAGTTCTTAATTTTGAAGTCCGTTATCTGGATGATAAAGGTAGTCAAAAATCAAAAATAATTAAGTTTGAAAATGCACCACAAAATTGTGGTGCAATCCGATGGTAAAACGTAAAATGTAAAATTAATAATGGAGGGTCATCATGGCAAATTTAACACCAGCAGAAATTACCAATTTGTATTTGTATGGAACTAAATCAACTCCTAGTAATCTTCTCGATAATAAGTTAATTCGACCTGAATCGGATATAACATCCGTTGATGTTAATCTAAATGAATTTATGTCAAATGGTGCGGGAAGATTTGCTCTTGGAATCCAGTTCCAAGTTGTAAGAAGTTTCTTTGCTCCAAATTTTCCAGGTGATACCAGACCATTTATCCCACCGAATAATAGTGAAAAACCTTACTATACCAGGGAAGAATTATCACTTATTTATGGACTTCCTGGTAGGAGTGGTTATATTTGGGATATGAATCAATATAATTATCGCGATGACATAGACGATTATGCAGAGCGAGTTTATATATATAACTCCCAATCGTTTGAAATTTCTGATAGTGCAAAATTTATAGTTGAATTAAATGGCGACAAACGTATAAAGGATTTTGCGGTTGGAATTAAGAAAGAAAGACCGCAAGGATCAACGCTAGTACCATACCAAGAAAACTTTGATTTTAAATCAAGCGATATAATTGCAACATTAGCTAATGGCTATCTTCAACAACGTGTTGATCCGTCAAATATTGGTAGAACGGTAAATATCAACTTTTTTGAATCAGCTTCTAGAGCAAGAACATACAATATAGACTCATTTTTTGAAGATGATGCCAAAACAGAGTCTTGGGGACTCTCTATTGTGGCTCCAACAAAATTGTTTTCAGATACAAATACATTGTTGGATAATTTATTCAATAGTGGTGTTACAAAATTTCTTTACAAGAACAAGCCAATTTTATATGGGACAGTAGGTGATAATAATCTTTCTGCTGATAAAGTTTCGGATTATCCAACTTTGAAGCCTTACCAGGATAACGGTGTTGTTCTGATTGGCGGTCGAGGATCAGATAATCTTACTGGAGGTTCAAAAGATGATGTTTTCATTGGCGGTGAAAGTGATGACACAATAGATGGAGGATCGTTCCTATTCGGACTATTTCCAGAAAAAGACAAAGACGAATCCAGGTATCAAGGTGCTAGGTCTGATTATGATATCGAGTTTCTGTCCGACAAATCTGTCAAAATTACTGACAAATTGAGCGATAGAGACGGCTCTGACACCCTTACAAACATTGAAACCGCAGTCTTTTCCGATAAATCAGTTGACCTCAGACCAGGGCAAGATATCGCCTTTGTCATTGATACGACTGGCAGTATGTTTGATGATATTGATGCGGTTAAAGCCAGTGCAGGCGACATTATCAACTCCATCTTTGATAGCTTTCTTAACTCTCGGATCGCCGTAGTTGGTTATAACGATCCCACTACCAATACCTTCCTTTCCTTCACAGATTACCCGAAAATCGAAGATCGCAAAACCGCAGCCCTCCAAGCCATTAACAGCATCTCAGTTGGTGGTGGTGGTGACTTTCCCGAAGTTGTTAATGCTGGACTCATTCGCGCATTATCTGGCGGTGCAGGTGAATGGCGAAAAGAAGCAAATGCAAGACGGATCATCCTATTTGGTGATGCACCAGCTAAAGATACCGACCTTTTTGATCAAGTCGTTCAACTAGCTGCAAATCTTGATGTATCAGTTTCTGCAAGGTCTTTGCTTGCCAGTGATGTCCAAACCACTAACCCCACAGACGGACTCTCTGTTACCAGTTTCTCTGTATTATCTGCCGATGCTACAGGCTCTCCAATCATCGTTCCAGTCGAAATTTTCAGTGTTCTTATTGGGAATGATCCATCAGCAGCGGCCGATTTTACAAAACTTGCCAATGCAACCGGTGGCAAAAACTTTCAGGCGGCGGATGCTTCACAAGTGGTTTCTGTCTTAATTGATGCTCTCAAACAATCTGCTCAAGCCCCCATTGCCATTGCAGACACCACTAACACCACCTCGTCAACTTCTGTTGAAATTAACGTATTAAGCAACGACAGTGATCCTAATGATGACTCTCTAACGATTACTAAAATCAACAATAGCGATATCTCCTTGGGCGATAAGGTGACTTTATCATCAGGAGCTATTGTTAGCCTCACTGACGCAGGAACTCTTGCTTATGATCCTAATGGACAGTTTGATTTGTTAGCACCCGAAGCAACAGATTTTGATACTTTTGAATATACTGTTGGTGACGGTAATGGGAATTTCGACACCGCAACAGTAACCGTTGACATCACTGGATCTTTACAACGTACCCTTAGCCTCGGCAAAATTGCTGATGACATCTTTACAATTTCTGGTAACACACCAAAACTTCAAGTCAACCTTGCAGGACGTAATTCTAATCTAGTCAATGAACTGGCTGTATTTACAGTTGATGATGCCCAAGGTAAAATTAACGGCATTGCTCCGGGGGAAACAGGTTATACCCAAGCAGCTTTGAACAAATCAAAAGTGATTTTCTCAACTATTGCTAATGTCCCCAATGGATTTGATATCAACAACCTCACAAGCCTAATAGAATTTGAATCTGGCAATAACCTGAGATTCTTATTAGTTAAAAATGGTACAATTGATAGCGTCCAAAATGGCATCACCCCAATATCAGAGATACTTTTCTCTGACATCTCCCGCCAAAAAATTACCGACTTAGGTACTGATGGTTTCTCCTTAGCTTGGAAAGATGGATCTAATAATAATACTGACTTCAAAGATTTGGTAGTTAATATTAAATCCACCGACGACTCATTACCTTTGGGTACAAATCTACAAGGAAAGCAACAAGGAGAAGTTCTTGATTTAAGAGGTATAACCCAAGATGTAAAGGCTGATTTTACTGTTAATAGAGAAGCTGCTTTTAACAACTTCGTCGGCTTTTATAAAGTAGCAGATGAAAATGGTGGCATTGATGTTGATGGCAATGGTACAGTTGATTTCCGTCCTGGTGAAGCAGGTTATGTTCAAGCGGCTATAAAGAGCCGTGTGGCGGGAATTGACCTCAGAGTTAATAACCAAGGAACTGGGACTTTTACAGATAAAACATTGACAGGAGGAAGTATTTTTGCGCCGTTTATTCTTACAGATGGTCGGACAGTAGATCAAGTTCTAAATGGACAAGTTGACCAAGCTTACTTTGCCTATTTAGGAGCTAATAGTGATAAGGTAGATCACATTCGTTTGTTAGGAAATAACGTCTTTGGTTTTGAAGATTTAGCAGGTGGGGGAGATAACGATTACAATGATATTATTGTCAAAGTAAACTTGAGTGTCGTTTAGCGGGTAGGGGTTTAGCACTGCTTAATGGTGTCAACTTAACGTAAAACCCATATCCCGACTGGGAATGAATTCCCAGTCTAATAGCAAAAGTCATCTAAAGATGACTAAATAACCCAAAAATTTTTGAGTAAACTTTAGTTTACTTTGGCTATTAGCCCGGAAATTCATTTCTGGGCGGGTGTGGAAGCAAACAGATAAGCCATTTTTAACTTAAGTTGACACCTATTAGCACTGCTAAACCCCTACGCTTGTACTACAGGTTGGGATATTTTCTTCATTAGAAGTTTCTGTCTGAATTGTGGTCTATTTAATCTATCTGCTATTTTTTTCTCTAACTAAATTAAACAATTAAATATTGATAATATCTTCATATATTTCTGCCATTTCTAGAATCAAACCAACGGAATCTAAATGTAATTTATCATCACGATTAATCAAAATTTGTATAGTCCAATTTCCTTTTTCATCTTGACGATAAACTTCTACCTTGATTTCATTTTGAGAAATTAAAACATATTCTTTCAAACTTGCTAAACTGCGATAATTTACCAGTTTTTCCCGTCTATCTATAGTTTCTGTACTTGGTGACAGCACTTCGATAATTAAACAAGGGTAATTCAAAAAATAACGGTCTTGATCTTCAGTGTCGCAACTAACGATCACATCAGGATAGTAAAATATAGTTTTATTATCATTGGCTAAATTTATTTTCACTTTCATGTCTGACATAAAAACATTACAGGAACTACCCCGTAACCCAGAACGTAAAAGCGAGTAAACATTTCCAGATATTATATTATGTTCTTTACTACCTCCAGCCATAGCAAAGACTTCACCAGCAAAATATTCATGACGAATATCGCTAGATTGTTCTAATTCTAGATATTCTTCGACAGTGAAAAAGTAAAGAGGAGATTGCATAATTTTTCCTTTTTTAATAATTCTCAAATTATTGTCAAGTCTTTACCAATTTAGCTAAAGTGCGTTAAAATCCACTCTGGTTAAGAGGATGTTTGAAAAGTTTTGAATGTATAGACTGACCCCTCTCCAAACCTCTCCCCTGCAAGGGGAGAGGCTTTAAAACTCCCATTCCCTTGCAGGGAAGGGGGGTAGGGGGGTTAGGTTTTTGGAGATTACGGGTTTGATATAATACTTTTCAAACAACCTCTAACTCAAAATCAAAAATCATCCTATTTATTTTATGCCAAAGTAGTCGGTTTTAACCGACTTTAGCTTTTAGACAGGGAATTTATTCCCTGGCTTGAAGGGACTCTCAAATCTAACCTGTAAACACTTCTGCGGGTAAGCGATTAAAGGCAAGACGCTCATTTTGGACATCTACAAAAATGGTGTCACCGTCGCTAAAATCACCGCGTAAAATGGCTTTGGCTATTTGGGTTTCTAATTCTCTTTGAATTGCTCGTTTTAATGGTCTTGCCCCAAAAACGGGATCATACCCTACTTCTGCTAAAAAGTCAAGAGCAGAACTGGATAATTTCAAAGATATTTTCCGGTCAATTAATCTTTGTTTTAATCTATCTACTTGTAACTGAACAATATTCCGCAATTCCGATTTTTGTAAACTGTGGAAAATAATCAATTCATCCAGACGGTTTAAGAACTCTGGACGGAAACTACTTCGCATTGCTTCCATCACACGATTACGCATTTCATCGTAACGAGTATCATCTCCAGATATATCTAGGATATATTGAGAACCGATGTTACTGGTCATGATGATAATACTATTTTTAAAGTCTACTGTGCGACCTTGGGCATCTGTCACCCTACCATCATCAAGGATTTGCAGGAAAATATTAAATACGTCGGGGTGGGCTTTTTCGATTTCGTCAAATAAAATCACTGCGTAGGGACGACGACGAATGGCTTCGGTTAATTGTCCTCCTTCTTCATAACCGACATAGCCAGGAGGCGCACCGATTAAACGGGAAACATTATGTTTGTCCATATATTCGGACATATCAATCCGCACCAAAGCTTCCTCTGTATCAAACATATAAGCAGCTAGGGCTTTCGCTAGTTCGGTTTTACCGACACCAGTTGGACCGAGGAAGACAAAACTCGCAATGGGACGGTTTGGGTCAGAAAGTCCAGCGCGAGAACGTTGAATGGCATCTGCGACAGCGGTAACGGCTTCATGTTGACCGACAACCCGGTGATGTAATTCATCTTCTAAATGCAGGAGTTTTTCTTTTTCTGATTCGACTAATTTATTCAGGGGAATCCCTGTCCATTTAGAAATGATTTCGGCAATATCGGCTTCTGTAACTTCTTCGCGTAATAGTGATTTTCCGGTTTTTTGAGTTTGGGAAAGTTCAGTTTCTACGGCTTGTAATTGCCGATGTAAGTCTGTTAATTTGCCATATTTTAATTCCGCAGCCCGGTTAAGATCGTAGTCTCTTTCGGTTTGTTGAATTTCTAAATTAACTCGGTCAATTTCTTCTTTAATTGATTGAATTTTGGTGATAATCCCTTTTTCGGATTGCCATTGTGTGCTAAGGGTTCTTTGATCTTCTTTGAGGTCAGCGAGTTCTTTTTCTAATCTTTCTAACCGTTCACGGGAAGCAGGATCACTTTCTTTTTGTAAAGAGAGTTTTTCCATTTCTAATTGCAGGATTTTCCGATCTATTTCGTCCAGTTCTTCGGGTTTGGAGGTAATCTCCATTTTGAGTCTAGCAGCGGCTTCATCTACTAAATCAATGGCTTTGTCGGGCAGAAAGCGATCGCTAATATAACGATTAGAGAGAGTGGCCGCAGCGACGAGGGAACTATCAGAAATTCTCACCCCGTGATGGACTTCATAACGTTCTTTCAAACCGCGTAAAATGGAAATTGTATCTTGAACGTTGGGCTGATCTACATAAACTTGTTGAAAGCGTCTTTCTAAAGCGGCATCTTTTTCCAAATATTTGCGGTATTCATCCAAAGTTGTCGCCCCAATACAGCGTAATTCACCTCGTGCTAACATTGGTTTTAACAAATTTCCGGCATCCATAGCTCCTTGACTTGCACCTGCACCGACAACAGTATGAATTTCATCAATAAACAATACAATATTCCCACCAGATTCGGTGACTTCTTTTAATACGGCTTTGAGACGTTCTTCAAATTCACCTCGGAATTTTGCTCCCGCAATTAAAGCCCCCATATCTAAACTGATGAGTTTCCGATCTTTGAGAGATTGGGGAACATCACCCGCTACAATGCGCTGTGCCAAACCTTCCGCAATTGCCGTTTTCCCCACGCCAGGTTCACCAATTAAAACCGGGTTATTTTTGGTTCTGCGGGAGAGAATTTGTACTGTGCGGCGAATTTCATCATCACGACCGATTACGGGGTCTAATTGACCTTTGCGAGCGGCTTCTGTGAGGTCACGTCCGTATTTTTCCAGTGATTGATATTTGCCTTCTGGATTTTGGTCAGTCACTTTTTGTTTCCCCCGAATTTCTTTAATGATATTTTTGAGTTTGTTTTCATCTAAACCAAATTCTTGCAGTAAACTTTTGCCAAACCGATCATCTTTGGCGTAACCTAACAATAAATGTTCAATAGAAATAAATTCGTCTTTAAATTCTTGACGATATTTTTCTGCCCGATCTAATAATGTATCTAAGCTGCGTCCTAAATAAACAGAAGCACTAGTCCCCGATACTTTGGGTTGACGTTGGATAAATTGCTCGGTGCGATCTCGAACTTTTTGCAAATTTGTGCCAGCTTTAGTGAAAATGGCGCTGGCTAGTCCTTCCTGTTCCAGCAACCCTTTCATCAGATGTTCACTTTCTAGCTGCTGTTGCTGATACTGTTTAGCGACATCGGGTGTATGAGCGATCGCTTCCCAGGCTTTTTCTGTAAATTGATCAGGGTTGGTCGGCTGCATAAGCTTTTAGAATAACAAACTACTGTCTAATACGATGATTGTAAAAATATCTGGGCTAATAGCTAGATCGGTCTTCACGTCTTTAAAATGTAGTATTATTGCCCAATCTCAGATAACTGTTGCTGTATTCCCTCACATCTTAGTGGAATATTATGAACTACCCGCACTAATCTGACGGTACAGTGTGGGCTTCCTGTCCAACAGAAAGGGCATTAGTAGATTTCTTTCGTCCTCTATTACTGTAACTTACATCTGGGCGACAGGCTTGAATTTAAAATTAATGTCAAACATGAATAAGTAGCCAAAACCGTATATTTACTTAAATACAATAATTAATATCTAATCTAAATTTTACGTAAATACTTAGTAGGGGTTTAGCATTGTGCTAAACCCCTACACTCGATGTTTAATTATTGATTTTTTGGATGTAGTCTGATCTGATACTTTTAACCGAGACATTCTCCGACATCGTGAACATCCAGTATAACATTACCAACTGAGTTGATAAAGGTGGTATCCCACATTGCCTTGAGGAAAATCCCCACGGCTCCATTAAAATCTCGCGGTATTTCATAACCGCAATTAGGGCAAACAAAGTTCTTAGAACTACCAAGTTTTCTATGAACGTGACCACATTTAGTACAGGTCTTTGATGTATATTCTTCAGTTATTCTCACTAAGAAAGGAACCGTAACGGTTACACAAATGCTCAAGAGTTTGAGAGAACTGATAGAATGCCCAAGTCATCATTGCTCTAGCGGAAATATTTAAAGTTTTTCGGACCTGTATAACCAGTGATCTTTCCTAATTCCTCTAGAGTCTGCACTCCGCTATAGATTTTACCATTAATAACCCAACTTGGGAAACCTTCGATTTTTGCAGCTTTACATAATTCTGGTTTACCTTTGGGACTATCACCAGCACATTCTACTGTAGAACTTTCACTCATGATTGTATAAGCTTCTTTGCCAAAAAGTAGCTTCTGTTCGTGACAGTGTGGACACCAATAAGCTACATATTCCTTAGCACCAACTTTAACAAGATGTTGAGCTAAAGCAATCTCCGCTTCACCAGATTTAGTGGTAATTTCCCAGCCAAATTGAGGATTTGGTTGTTCTTTAGGAGTAAAGGTAATTGCTGTGGGTTTACCATCAGTTGATTCAGTAATATTACCTGATGGGCTGACTTGAGAATAAACTCCTAAAGTCCCAATTAGCGTTACCATTGCCACAATCAAAGCCGTAAATAAAAGTTGTCCAATATCTTCCCAATCCTTACCTGTAACAGTTAGCACTAACATAGTTAATGCAAATAAGGCAGAGGCAATACAGTAAGGACAAATAGCTTTGAGTTGAAATGCCAGGACATACATTAAGTATCCACTAAAAACTGACATAGCGATCGCTCCCACAAACAGCAACCACCAAGTCAAATTTTCCAGTTGTTTCTGACTTTTGTGATTTTCCCCTGCGTTCAAGGCTAAGGGAGCTAAAGCGAATATCAACATCCCAATGTATGCCAACAAACCAAATAAAGGTAGTGGTTGACCTAAAACCGTAGCCCAAGGACTAGAAAGGACATCCACACAACCCTTAACATTTTCTGCTGTAGTACAAACCGGAATGCTACCGGTCAGCTTTTCAAAAGTGAGATAACCTGTATTCAGGATACCAAATCCAGCGATGGTTGCGATCGCCGGACGTGACCATTTATGAATCCAAGGAGTAGAACGACGACGAATCATAATATTGGTGATTGGGGACTGGGGACTGGGGAAGAGAGTCTAAAGATCCTCATAATCATCTAAATCAAGCAAATCAAAAGAATCATAGTTTAGACAATTTCTAATCACTGAAATCAAAAGAATCATAGTTTAGACAATTTCTAATCAAGCAAATCAAAAGAATCATAGTTTAGACAATAGAGGTCTGCGGGCAGCTTCGACAAATTGACTGACGCGATTCGGATCTATCGGTTGCTGAATTTGACCATAACGTTTCAGAGAACTGGAAACAATCACCCCGTCTGCGGCTTGTAACAAAGTACCCACATTTTCCCAACTTGCACCACTACCAATAAAAACAGGAGTACCAGCAGCAGCATTACTAGCCAGTTCCAAATCCTCTTGGTCAGGAGGACTACCAGTAGCCCAACCAGATAAAATTACCGCATCAGCCAAACCTCGTTCAATAGTATCCTTAACAGCAACAGTGAGATGAGGAGAACTTAAAGGACGAGCGTGTTTTACCAAAACATCAGCAAAAATTTTCACATCAGATCCTAATTCTCGCCGATATCGCAGTAATTGATGAGCTTCCCCCTCAATTAATCCTTGGTCAGTTGCCATCACACCCGTGAGAACATTAATTCTGACAAACTGGGCATTAACGCAACTAGCAATAGCGATCGCACTTCTGCCATCATTACGTAACACATTTAACCCTATAGGCACAGTTACTAGATTTTGGATGCGTTGAACAACCACAGTCATCGCACTGACAACGGCTGGATCAACTTGATTTTTGGTAAAAGGGGCATCGAAAAAATTCTCAACTATTATCCCATTCACCCCTCCACTAGCAAGGGCTGTGGCTTCTTGTTCGGCACGGTCAATCACTGCTTTGAGACTACCTCCCCAACGGGCTGAAGTCGGAAGAGGTAGCAGATGTACTACGCCAATAATTGGTGTTCGGGTTTTAAATAACTGATGTAAATCCACGGCTTTAATTTATTTTTGACATACTCACCGACATGAAGGTGCGGTGACTCTTGACACTTCGCCAGAACCCGCCACAAGTGGTCTTATCGTCCCTCCATGTCCGTTTAAAGTCTCCCAATGCCCTATGGCGACTATGACCAAATTTTAACATAAAGCCGTCCTGGAAGGACGGGGCTTGTGTCCCGTCTTTTCGGTCACAGTCTGGAGTCGTTGCCTATCCCCACTCTCCAGACGAGGGGGTAACAAAATGGCATCAATAAATAGACAGCGAGAATTAAACAAAAAAATGTAGATTCCCTGGGCATTGCCGCCGGATGTCTTCTTGTACTAATATAAATTGCTTTCGGGAACACCGAAACAGATCAGAAATAGTAATTTCACCAATTATCTATTTCCTTGTCTAAACTAGATATAGCAGGTGGCAGTAAAAATTTCACGAATTTGGAGCGTAGATCCTCACCTGTTTTTTTATGGTCAGGTTGTTGCCTCCTCCTCAAGATGGAAATTAAATTTCCACCTTCCATAAGATATGTTAAGATAGAATCTGATAACAAGAGGAGTTTGCCACTCACAAGATGTAAGGCAGCTTCCCGGCATTTAATTGCAAATGTCCGAGTAGCATTACTGCTTGATAGGCGTAGTCGCCAGTGCGATTTCCCCAGTTGGGTAGCGGCTTCTCACAACAGACCTCTTGGTCGGCTTCCCAACGGGTAAATTAACAACGCCCACGCTACGGTAATGCAAAATACCATTAAGCGAATTGTTAAAAATATTATGAGTGTCAGACTTACCCAAAGACACTTGAGATTACCCTGGGAAACAAATTAGTAGAAGTATCATGGACTAGCCTCTATCAACATGATAGATGAAGGCTGTAATTTGGCTTTTACTAGTTAAAGTTGCTAGTTATATAGGTTAAATCTGGTAATTAGTGGCGGGTAGTTGGGTGGAAATTATAGCAAAATTCACCGAGTGAGTTATTAGGTAGAGCTTTAGCACTGCTAAACCCGTATTTATTCGTTTACTTGTGATCTGCTGTATTTATTCCCGACCCAATGCTTAAATGTTAATTAACAAGGAAAAACGGAAGACTTATTGAAAATATGGGTGAAAAGCCAACGATTGCCATTTCTCACCTGGGCTGCGAGAAAAATCGAATTGATACAGAACATATGCTAGGGCTGCTAGTAAATGCAGGCTATGGTGTAGATATTAACGAAGAATTAGCAGATTACGTAATTGTCAATACCTGTAGTTTTATCGAAGCGGCTCGACAAGAATCAGTAAAAACCCTAGTAGAACTAGCGGAAGCCAAGAAAAAAATCGTGATTACTGGCTGCATGGCGCAACACTTTCAAGAACAATTATTGGAAGAATTGCCAGAAGCAGTAGCGATAGTAGGGACAGGTGATTATCACAAAATTGTGGATGTGATCGAGCGAGCAGAGCGGGGAGAGCGAGTTAAAGAAATTACTGCTGAACCCACTTATATAGCCGACGAAACCACACCCCGTTATCGGACAACCACCGAAGGAGTAGCTTACCTGCGAGTGGCAGAAGGCTGTGATTATCGGTGTGCATTTTGCATTATTCCCCATTTACGAGGAAATCAGCGATCGCGTACCATTGAATCAATAGTTGCCGAAGCCCAACAACTGGCAAGTCAAGGTGTCAAAGAAATAATTCTCATTTCCCAAATCACCACCAATTACGGCTTAGATATTTACGGCAAACCCAAATTAGCCGAATTGCTGCGGGCATTAGGCAAAGTAGATATACCTTGGATTAGGATGCACTACGCCTATCCCACCGGATTAACAGCGGATGTGATTGCGGCTATTCAAGAAACTGCCAACGTTTTGCCATATTTGGACTTGCCACTGCAACATTCCCATCCAGAAATTCTCCGGGCTATGAATCGTCCCTGGCAAGGACAGATCAATGATGGGATTATGGAACGGCTGAAAATTGCCCTACCGTCAGCAGTGTTCAGAACCACATTTATAGTTGGTTTTCCTGGAGAAACTCAAGAGCATTTTCAACATTTATTAGAGTTTACCCAACGACATAAATTTGATCATGTTGGTGTTTTTACTTTCTCACCAGAAGAAGGAACTCCTGCCTACAATCTACCCAATCAAATTCCAGCGGCAGTGATGACGGAACGCCGTAATCGCCTAATGGAATTACAACAGCCAATTTCTTTCCAGAAAAATCAACAGGAAGTCGGCAAGATAGTTGATGTCCTGATTGAACAGGAAAATCCCCAAGGTGGAGAATTAATCGGTCGTTCCGGCAGATTTTCTCCCGAAGTTGATGGTCAAGTCTATGTTAAAGGAGAGGCTAGGCTAGGAACCATCGTCAAAGTAGCAATTCAAAGTGCCGATGCCTATGACCTCTATGGTCAAGTTATCAATAGTGATAGATTATCTTCCCATCTGCTATCTGCTGTTGTATAAGACTTAATTTACAAATAAGTATCGGTTTACCAGTCCCAAATTTACAATCAAATCTAGGAGCGTTAATGAATTTATCATTTCAAGAATTAGGCATTTCCCCAGAACGGGCTACATTGTTAGAAGGCATGGGTTTTACTGAACCTACAAATATTCAAACCCAAGCAATTCCTCAACTATTAAATGGTCGGGATGTAGTTGGTCAATCGCAAACAGGAACAGGTAAAACCGCGGCTTTTTCTCTACCAATTTTAGAGCGGTTAGATGAGAACCTCAAAGCTGTACAAGCAATAGTTTTAACCCCAACTCGTGAATTAGCAATTCAAGTTCATGCGGCTGTTTCCCAATTTATTGGTAACAGTTACTTGAAAGCAGCGGCTATTTATGGTGGTCAATCAATTGATCGTCAAATTATGCAACTCAGACGTGGGGCGCAAATCGTTGTCGGGACACCAGGACGGGTCATAGACTTACTAGATCGTGGTAACTTGAAGCTAGATCAAGTCAAATGGTTTGTCTTAGATGAAGCTGATGAAATGTTAAGCATGGGCTTCATTGACGATGTGGAAAGAATTCTTTCCCAAGCCCCCAATGAACGCCAAACAGCATTATTTTCCGCGACAATGCCACCATCAATTCGGATGTTGGTAAATAAATTTTTGAACTCACCGGTGACTGTCACCGTTGAACAACCCAAAGCCGCACCGAATAAAATCAATCAAGTGGCTTACATGATTCCTCGTCATTGGACAAAAGCTAAAGCTTTACAACCAATTCTGGAAATGGAAGATCCAGAAACAGCTTTAATCTTTGTTCGCACCCGGCGTACAGCGGCAGAATTAACCAGTCAATTGCAATCTGCTGGTCATAGTGTGGATGAATATCATGGTGATTTGTCTCAACAAGCGCGGGAACGCCTATTAATCCGTTTCCGTAACCGTCAAGTGCGTTGGGTTGTCGCTACTGATATTGCAGCGCGTGGGTTGGACGTTGACCAACTTTCTCATGTAATCAACTTTGATTTACCTGATAGCGTAGAAACCTATGTTCACCGCATTGGTCGGACTGGTCGGGCTGGAAAAGAAGGAACGGCAATTTCTTTAGTACAATCTTTTGAACGCCGCAAACAACAGGCATTTGAACGCCATAACCGTCAAACTTGGCAAATTCTCTCTATTCCTACCAAGGCGCAGATTGAAGCCCAACATATCCAGAAGTTAAGAGGACAAGTGGCAGAAGCTTTAACTGGGGAACGGTTAGCTTCCTTCTTGCCAATTATCAGCGAAATGATTGAGGAATATGATGCTCATGCGATCGCTGCGGCTGCTTTACAAATCGCTTACGATCAAACCCGTCCTGCTTGGTTAATATCAGGAGTAGACCTGCCTGTAGACGAAAGCCCAACTCCCAAACCCAGAATTAACAAACGTGGGGATGGTGGAGAACGGGAACGTAGTTCTGGTGGTGGTCGCGGTGGCCGTTCCTCTTGGTCAAAAGAAGGTAGAGGTAACGATGAAAGACGTAGCAGCGGTGGCAGTGGCGGTAGTGCTAAACCAAAGTTAAAAATAGCCTACAATGAACCCTCTTCTACTCCTAGCAATCACAAGTTAGGTTTACCTACGGGTAGAGAATAGATGGGATTTGTGATGAGTGCATCACCATGACAACCTGTTAATACGTTGATTTTATAGCCACTTTCACCTACAGGTTGAAACCTGCGGGCTTGAAGGTGGCTTTAAATTTCTGTTATGTGTTGAGAATTGTCGGGGTTTAGCATTATCATCTCCATTCCCACATCAAGAATTGATTTATTTAACCCAGCTTTTTGTTTTTTACGTTTACCCTTCGACAAGCTCAGGGCATCGCCTTTTTTAGCTTTGGCACTCATGTTTTAGTTTGTAGTACCAAGTGATATTAATGGATCTTTACCCATAGAACTAAGCCAAACATCTATCAATCAAATTAATGCAATTCCTAAAGAAAATTTGAGTGATTTTGGTGTGTAGTAGCGAACTATATTCGCCATAAACTTTTCAAATATCCTCTCAAAGCAATATTTTGGAAATGAACACTATTAAAATTTTTATAGGCTGTTTGGGTTTGTGGCTATTCTTAGATATAGCTGCTCATTTGGGTGCGGAAATTTTTTGGTTTCAGGAAGTTGGTTATCTAGAAGTATTTCTACAAAGATTGTTAACTCAGGGGAGTTTATGGTTATTTATTGTGAGTTTGAGTGCCATTTACTTGTTAGGAAATCTCACTTTAGCCCAGAGGTTAAAATATCCCCCTTTTCCTAATTCTAGTCCGATACAGGAAATAAAAATTAGTCGCAAATTAACCACTTTTCTTAGTCCTCAGTATCCCGTAAATAATCAATCTCCTCAATGGCATAATTATACCAATAAAATTAAATTGCGATGGCTTTTACCTCTAATACTAGGATTAATTTTTTTGATGTGTTTAGTGTTAGCACAATATGGAGAAATTGCCCTCTCTTATTGGCCAGGGAAAGTTAATCAATCCAGTTTATCAGTGCCACTGCTATTGCGAGTAGATATAATTTTGCAGTTGGGAAAACAGATAATTTCTCAACCTTTGTATTTAGGATTATTTGGGGGATTTTCCATGGCTATATTAATTTATAGCAAATTCTTCCTCAGAGCGATCGCTATTATTTTTAGTCTCAGTTTGGGCTGGATACTGTCTCAATATTGGTCAAAAATTCTTTTATCTTTTCATCCTATTTCCTTTAATCATTCTGAACCATTATTTGGCAAAGATATCAGTTTTTATATTTTCCATCTCCCGATCTGGGAACTCTTAGGATTTTGGTTAATAGGATTATCTCTATATGGTTTTATTAGCGTTATTCTCACCTATTTATTATCAGCTAATAGCTTCAGAGAAGCTATTTTTCCAGGATTTTCTTCTCCACAAATGCGCCATTTATTTGGCTTATCTGGCTGTTTAATGTTAGTAGTATCTTTAAATTATTGGCTGAGTCGTTATCAACTGCTTTACTCGGTTCGTGGAGTGAGTTATGGAGCTAGTTATACTGATGTTAAAGCCCAATTACCAGCAGATACAATATTATATATTTTATCGGTAGCTATAGCCTTATATTTATTGTGGTTAACTGTATTTTGGCAACAGAAATCCTCACATCATCGCTGGGCAATTTATACATTAGGTATGTATATAACTTTTATATTAATTGGTAATTTTATTTTACCTATGGCTGTACAAAGTTTTATTGTTGAGCCAAATGAATTACAAAAAGAACAACCTTATATAATGCGAAATATTGACCTGACTCGTCAAGCATTTAATTTAGATGTCATTGATTCTCAAATATTTAACCCCACAGGAAAACTCACAGAAGCAGATATTAAAGCTAATGAATTAACAATTAAAAATATTCGGCTTTGGGATCAAGAACCATTATTAAAAACCAATCGTCAATTACAACAAATTCGTCCTTATTATCAATTCCCTGATGCTGATATTGATAGATATTTAATTAAAAATAACGGGAATCAAGAAAAACAACAGGTACTAATTGCAGCGAGAGAATTAAATTATCCAGATGTTCCTCTCCCCGCACAAACATGGGTAAACCAAAATATGATTTATACTCATGGTTATGGCTTCACTATGAGTCCAGTTAATACCGTTGCTGCTGCTGGATTACCAGAATATTTTGTCAAAGATATTAGCCAAAATGGTAGCGTCTTAAATACTTCTAATGCCAATATTCGTGCCAGTATTCCCATCGGACAACCCCGAATTTATTATGGAGAAATTAGTAATACTCATGTTATGACTGGGACAAAAGTTAAAGAATTAGATTATCCCAGTGGCAGCGATAATGTTTATAATACTTATGATGGATTAGGTGGTATTCATATCAACTCTCTATGGAAAAGATGGCTATTTTCTATATATTTAAAAGATTGGAAAATGGTATTTACCAGAGATTTTTTGCCAGAAACTAAAGTATTATTACGACGAAATATTAACCAACGAATTCAAACTATTGCCCCTTTTTTAAAATTCGATAGTGATCCTTATTTAGTTGCAGTAGATGCCCATATAGATGGTAAAAATCAACAATTTCCTGGCCAAGAAAATTATCTTTATTGGATAGTTGATGCTTACACCACAAGCGATCGCTATCCTTACTCAGATACAGGTAAAAATAGTATTAACTATATCCGTAATTCCGTCAAAGTCGTAATTGATGCTAACAACGGTACAGTCAGATTTTACATTGCCGATGCTGCCGATCCATTGATTACAGCTTGGTCAAAAATATTTCCCAAAATGTTTCAACCACTGAGGAATTTACCAGTCAATCTCCGCAGTCATCTCCGTTATCCAGTAGATTATTTCAAAATTCAATCTGAACGCTTAATGATCTACCACATGACAGATCCTCAAGTATTTTATAACAGAGAAGATCAATGGCAAATTCCCAATGAAATCTATGACAACGAAAGCCGTAAAGTTGAACCCTACTATTTAATAACCAGTCTCCCCAACGTCTCCTTTGAAGAATTCATCCTCTTACTTCCCTACACACCCAAACAACGCACCAATTTAATCGCTTGGTTAGCAGCACGTTCTGATGGCGAAAATTATGGCAAATTACTATTATATAACTTTCCTAAAGAACGCTTAATTTATGGACAAGAACAAATTGAAGCCAGAATAAATCAAGATCCAGTTATTTCTCAACAAATTTCCCTGTGGAATCGTCAAGGTTCAAGAGTAATTCAAGGTAATCTGTTAATAGTTCCCATTGAGCAATCGTTACTATATGTTGAACCAATTTATTTAGAAGCCACACAAAATAGTTTACCAACATTAGTAAGAGTAGTTGTAGCCTATGAAAATCGCATCATCATGGCACCCACCTTAGAACAAGCACTACAAGGAATCTTTCAACCAGAAATTGCACCACCAACAACTATCATTCGTCCCCTGTAGGGGCAATGCCCCCGTGCTTGCCCCAAAACCCTACCAGAACAACCACAGGGGGGTTGCCCCTACGATGCAATTAATGTATCACTGTTCTGGAAATTCAAAAATTTAAAAACCTATTACTAACTGTATTTTTAATATCCACCTACCACTTCAGGTATATATTCACATAATAAAAAACAAAACTATTGACAGAGATAACTAATCTTTACTTTTGCTAAACCTATAATCAGAAGCTATATACAGCTTTACCTAAACAAATCCTAGACTTAAATTAAAAGTTTGAAAATCCAACATCAGTCACAATTCAAACAGACTTTATATTGAGGGGTTTGCCACTTGGTTCTGTCACACTTGTTAATTAAGAACCATTATAGATTATTAAGGAAAATAAGATGTATATAGAGCAGGTATTGGGAAATACACTCATGGCCGACAATACCAATTTGTCCATTGCTCAAAGTGCAGTTCAACAAGAAAAAGTCCAAGTCCAATATCACAACATCCAAATACCAGATTTAGCACTATCTTTAGCTCCTCTGGGATTTATTTTTGTTTGGGCTATATTTCTCCTACTTTTTCATAAAATCCGCACCAATACAGATGATCGGGTATGCGTGAAAAGTAAAATTCTACAAAAAGTTCCCTGTAAAAAATGTCAATTTTTTGCCAATAACCATTATTTAAAATGTGCTGTCAAACCTGATTCTGTTCTTACAGAAGCAGCCATAGACTGTTCTGAATACGTGCCTAAAAAAGTTAGCTTTTCCCATAAAAATTTATTTCGCTAAAAAGCGTCTGTTTGGTTGTTCCTTTATTTCCCATGCCAAAAATCATTGATGCACCGACATCAAATGTATATCCTTGGCTTTGAAAATAACCGGCACTACCACCGGGAATAAGATAACTTTCAAAAACTATAACTTTTGCACCTTTGGCTGCTAATTGGGTCGCTGTCACTAAACCACCAATACCAGAACCAATAACAATGACATCAAATAATTCAGAATTCAGAATTCATAATTTGTAATTTAATCCAAAAAAGAGGGAAAAGTCTGCTGCTGCTGACTAATCCCGCCTGCTGATTCTTGAATGCTTTGTTATACAGCGATCGCTTAACAATTATTTATCTTTCGCGATCGCCCCCAAAATCAAAACCAAAATATCACAATATTGTCCGATCTAATGCTTTTTTATACAGCGTTAGCTTGCGTTGCGGAGCAAATCGCATCAAAATTCATCTCCTGAAGGCGATTCCTAGGTCGCGCTTCGCTATCGCGATACCAGTCAAATCAAAATTTTTTATATTTGGGTTAGTATTATATAAAGAAATCACTCAGTTAGTCATATAAACGAATCGCTTTGTCTAAAAATTAAAAGGACTTGAATAATATGAGAGCATAAATAAACGGAGTAATCTGTAGTTTATGTGAACCAAACCACCCTGAGCGTAGTCGAAGGGTAAACGTTATCTAGGTCATAACACCTTGGGATTCGCTAGTCCCCTGCCATGTTGCTACTTATTAAACAATCCG
>NZ_JAQMTJ010000084.1:0-17858 GCF_028330815.1 Dolichospermum lemmermannii CS-548 | reverse complement strand
GGAGTCAGGAGTTCAGGAGTCAGGAGTCACCGAGTCAGGAGTCAGGAGTTCAGGAGTCAGGAGTCAGGAGTCACCGAGTCAGGAGTCAGGAGAAAGAGAAGAAAGAATAAAGAAGGAAGTTTCTCTCCTGTTCCCTGTTCCCTGTTCCCTGTTCTCGGTTTCCAAGTGAGATCAAAAGTTTTTCTAGTTACTTGATTTATGTTTAAATATTGTCACTACTAAATTTAAATTAATAATCCCACCAAAGTTAACAACTTCCGGGATGCATCTAGCCAAGCTCAGAAGTAAGAGTGTCAAGGCCGACTAAAACCTAAATCCAGAAGGGAATTATAGTGAATTTAGCGCTATAATTCCCGGCTGGAAAAGTAGATAGGTAAAAAACAAGATGCTGGCCATGAGAATGACGGACATGAGAAAATTGAGGCATCGTGTGCGTCAAGCAGTGTCCTCTCATTAAAGCAAAAGGCGAAAATTAACAAGTAGCAACCCTTGTTGAATTAACCTGAAGTTGTTGACTCCCTCAAGCAGAAACACAATGCCGCAGTTAGAAGTTAAATCGCTGGAAATGAGGACACCCCAAGCTACTAAAACCGCCGTACTAGTTATCGGAGGCGCAGAAGATAAAGTTCATGGACGAGAAATTCTGAGAACTTTTTTTGTTCGTGCTGGTGGTAACAAGGCGTATATTACAATAATTCCATCAGCCTCCCGTGAGCCTGCCATTATTGCTGGTAGGTACGTTCGCATTTTTGAAGAAATGGGTGCGGAGAAGGTTGAAATTTTAGACATTCGGGAACGGGAACAATGCGAAAATCCGGAGATTAAAGCATCCCTCGAAGCCTGTAGTGGTGTCTTCTTGACAGGAGGAGACCAACTGCGTCTTTGTGGAGTCCTCTCCGACACACCAGCAATGGAAATTATCCGCCAGCGGGTGAGAGCCGGACAACTGACTTTAGCAGGAACAAGTGCTGGAGCAGCCGTCATGGGACATCACATGATCGCAGGTGGTGGCAGTGGTGAAACCCCCAATCGTTCCCTAGTGGATATGGCAACAGGCTTAGGATTCATTCCTGAAGTTGTCGTTGACCAACATTTCCATAACCGGAATCGCATGGGGAGATTAGTTAGTGCCATCGCCGCTCACCCTGATAGACTGGGCATTGGTATTGACGAAGATACCTGTGCTGTGTTTGAACGAGATGGTTGGTTACAAGTTATGGGCAAAGGCAGTGTCACCATTGTTGATCCTACAGAACTTACCCACACTAATGAACCCAATGTTAATGCTAACGAACCCTTGACTTTACATAATTTAAGACTACATATCCTCAGTTACGGAGATCGCTTCCATCTTTACCAACGTACTGTTTTACCTGCTGTGCATCGCATCTCTAGCTGACGGTATAGAGTATCTCAGATGACAATGATTTGACCGCGCTCTGATTTCTTCCTGTTTTCAGATTTTAGATAAATACTATCTAATCATAAAAAACTGTTTGACATGAACAGTTTAGCGGTCAATTCCAGTAAGAAACTAGAATTTTGGTTCCGAATCTCCATCTACCTATTCCCATGAGAATCCTCAAGATCCAGACCTTACGCGGCCCAAATTACTGGAGCATTCGACGGCACAAGCTCATCGTCATGCGCCTAGATTTAGAAAATCTTGCCGAAACGCCCTCTAATGAAATCCCTGGCTTTTATGAAGGATTAGTAGAGGCTCTCCCCAGCCTAGAGGGTCACTACTGCTCCCCTGGCTGTCGGGGTGGTTTTCTGATGCGGGTGCGAGAAGGCACCATGATGGGTCATATAGTGGAACACGTAGCCTTGGAACTCCAGGAATTAGCGGGAATGCACGTAGGTTTCGGTCGCACCCGTGAAACTGTCACACCTGGAATTTATCAGGTAGTGATTGAGTACCTAAATGAAGAAGCGGGTCGCTATGCAGCACGGGCAGCAGTCAGGCTATGTCAAAGTATTATTGACCGGGGACGTTATCCCAAAGCCGAACTAGAGCAAGATGTTCAAGACCTGAAAGACTTTTGGCGTGATGCTTCGCTAGGACCTTCAACAGAAGCTATTATCAAAGAAGCGGAGAAAAAAGGTATTCCTTGGATGCCTTTACCAGCTAGATTCTTAATTCAATTGGGCTATGGTATCCATCAAAAACGGATTCAGGCCACAATGACCAATAACACAGGCATTCTTGGTGTCGAACTAGCTGGTGATAAAGAAGCTACTAAACGGATTCTCGATGCCAACGGTGTCCCAGTTCCTAGAGGGACAGTTATCAATTTCTTTGATGATTTAGAGGAAGCCGTTGAATATGTTGGTGGTTATCCCATCGTGATTAAACCTTCAGATGGTAATCATGGACGGGGTATTACCATTGATATCCGTAATTGGGAAGACGCAGAAGCCGCTTATGAAATGGCTAGACAGGTTTCTCGTTCAGTTATTGTGGAAAGATATTATGTAGGACGAGATCATCGGGTATTGGTAGTTAATGGCAAGGTAGTTGCTGTAGCGGAGAGAATCCCCGCCCATGTCGTGGGTAATGGCAAATCTACGATTACAGAACTAATTGAAGAAACAAACCTTGATCCTAAGCGGGGTGACGGGCATGATAATGTCTTAACTAAGATTGAACTAGACCGTACCAGCTATCAACTCCTAGATAGACAAGGCTACACCATCAATAGTGTGCCACCCCAGGGGGTAATGTGTTATCTGCGGGCTACAGCCAACTTGAGTACAGGTGGTAGTGCTGTAGATCGCACAGACGAAATTCACCCGGAAAATATATGGTTAGCACAACGGGTAGTGAGAATCATCGGTTTAGATGTAGCTGGGATAGATATTGTCACTTCCGATATTAGCCGTCCGCTCCGAGAAGTAGATGCGGTAATTGTCGAAGTCAACGCCGCCCCTGGTTTCCGAATGCACGTCGCCCCCAGCATTGGTATCCCCCGCAATGTCGCTGGTGCAGTCATGGATATGCTGTTCCCCAATGAACAATCTGGACGGATTCCTCTGCTCTCTGTCACAGGCACAAATGGTAAAACCACCACTACCCGCCTGTTAGCACATATCTATAAGCAAACTGGTAAAGTAGTAGGCTACACAACTACAGACGGTACTTATATCGGTGATTTCTTAGTAGAATCAGGAGATAATACAGGTCCTCAAAGCGCCCATGTTATCCTTCAAGATCCAACCGTAGAAGTAGCGGTATTGGAATCGGCTCGCGGTGGGATTCTCCGCTCTGGGTTGGGTTTTGAAAATGCTAATGTAGGTGTGGTATTAAATGTGTCTGCTGACCATCTGGGCATCGGCGATATAGATACTATTGAACAATTAGCCCATCTCAAAAGTGTAGTTGCTGAGGCTGTTTTTCCTGATGGTTATGCGGTACTCAATGCCGATGATCACCGGGTTGCAGCGATGGCAGAAAAGACTAAGGCAAATATTGCCTACTTTACCATGAATCCAGACTCGGATCTGGTACGGAAACATATTCAACAGGGTGGAGTGGCCGCAGTCTATGAACATGGTTATCTGTCTATTGTCAAAGGTGATTGGACCCACCGCATCGAAAGAGCAGAAAATATTCCTTTGACAATGGGTGCAAGAGCGCCATTTATGATTGCTAATGCTTTAGCTGCTAGTTTGGCGGCTTTTGTTCAAGATGTCACCATTGAGCAAATTCGGGCTGGTTTAAGAGGCTTCCGTGCTTCCGTGAGTCAGACCCCAGGACGGATGAATTTGTTTAATTTGGGTAAACACCATGCTTTGGTAGATTATGCCCACAATGCGGCTAGTTATGAGGCTTTGGGGTCATTTGTTCGGAATTGGACAACGGGACAGCGCATTGGTGTGATTGGTGGTCCGGGCGATCGCCGTGATGAAGATTTTGTGACTCTAGGTAAGTTATCAGCAGATATCTTTGACTACATTATTATTAAAGAAGATGATGATACTAGAGGTAGACCTCGTGGTTCAGCTTCAGATTTGATTATTCAAGGCATTACCCAAGTTAAGCCTAATTACCGCTTTGAATCAATTTTGGATGAAACCACAGCTATTAACAAAGCCTTGGACATGGCTCCTGATGGTAGTCTGGTGGTAGTTTTGCCAGAAAGTGTGAACCGGGCTATTAAGTTAATTAAGATGCGAGGTGTACAGGAAGAAACCCAGCCACAGCAATCAACTAACAATGATTCGCAAAATGGTGTAGCTTCTTCTTCGGCGATTAATACACTGATTTAGGAGCATCTCTTGTTGGTAAATTGCCCTCAGACTGATGAATAATTTAAGTCTGGGGGTTAATTAATGGTGGGTAAGTGACAGATTCCGCTACACTGAGATTTGGATTATTTTATTGTAACTAGATCATGGACATCGGACAGAAAGTTAAGGTGATTCGTTTGCGCGATCGCGTATCCTCTACTATCGCTCAAAAACTGGGAAAAATCGGCATTATCCAAGGCTACAAAGTCACTGACGGGGCGGGAATCGGTGTGGTGGTCAAGTTTGACGATAATTTCTCTACCTGGTTTTTTGAAGATGAAATCAAACCAACTTAGTCAAAACAACTTACAGTAGAGGCTAAAAAGATTGGTTGAGTGCTAAGTTGTTATTGAAAAGATCGGCAAAATTGGAAATTGAGTAATGGCCTTGATACTGACATTTTTGGGCAAAAACGGCATCGCTCGCAGTAAGATAGCGATCGCCGCAGCCATTAGTTTGGCAACACAAGGCAAAAGGGTACTTCTAGCAGGACTAGCAGATCCAACATTGCCAATTCTACTCAATACTACTCTGACTCCTGACCCCCAGGAAATCTCTCCTAATCTACAAGCAGTACAGTTTCAAGCATCTGTACTGCTAGAACGCAACTGGGACGAAGTGAAAAAATTGGAGGCTCAATACCTCCGCACACCGATTTTTAAAGAGGTTTATGGGCAGGAACTGGTGGTATTACCAGGTATGGACAACGCCCTTGCTCTCAATGCGATTCGTGAATATGATGCCAGTGGTAAATATGACGCGATTATCTATGATGGCACAGGCGATGCTGCCAGCTTGCGAATGTTGGGAATGCCAGAATCTTTAAGTTGGTATATGAGACGATTTAGGCAATTGTTCGTAAATTCCGATTTAGGGAAAACAATTACCGAATCTCCCCTAATTCAACCTTTAATTAGCAGTCTTTTTAATATTAATTGGACTGCTGATAATTTTTCTCAACCCACTAACCAAGTTAATAATTTTCTCGAACAAGGTAAAGCCGCTTTAGCTAATCCCCAGCGGGTTGCCGCTTTTTTGGTGACAACATCAGAACCCATTGATGTGGCAAATTCCCGCTATCTGTGGGGAAGCGCCCAACAAATTGGTTTAACTGTTGGTGGAGCAATCTTAGTTGCTGATGGAGAAAATACTAACTTATCCCAGGAATTTGCACCTCTACCTGTGAGCATAGTTCCTGATGTTGTCAATGGGGAATGGCAACCTCTGATAGATGCTTTACCCAATTTTGTTGAGCAAGCATTACAAGCTAACCAACCAATTGAAATTGACGTACATAATCGCCAAGTCCGCTTATTTTTACCTGGTTTCGACAAAAAACAGGTAAAACTTACTCAACAGGGACCAGAAGTCACAGTAGAAGCCGGAGATCAAAGACGTAATATCTTCCTGCCCCCGGCTTTAAGTGGTAAACCTGTAACTGGTGCAAAGTTTCAAAATAGTTATTTGATAATTTCTTTTTAGGGATTGGGGACTGGGGATTGGGGACTGGGCAATAATTACCAATTACCCATTACCTATTACCAATCACCTATTACCAATTACCATTACCCCTTATGTCTGAATCAACTCCCATTGACCCAAATTCTCAGCCGAATGAGGCTATAGAATCTACAAATCCAGAAGTCACAATTGCAGAAGACCGTAATGCGAAAACTCGGCAATTGCTAGGAATGAAAGGTGCAAGTGCTGGGGAAACTTCTATTTGGAAAATTCGCTTGCAATTGATGAAACCGATTACCTGGATTCCCCTAATTTGGGGTGTGGTCTGCGGTGCGGCTTCTTCTGGTAACTACACTTGGACTTTAGAAAATGTTTTGAAGTCTGCCCTTTGTATGTTGCTTTCTGGTCCTTTGTTGACAGGTTATACCCAAACCATCAATGATTATTATGACCGAGAAATTGACGCGATTAATGAGCCTTACCGCCCCATACCTTCGGGGAGAATTTCTGAAAAGCAAGTAATTAGCCAATTCGTGCTTTTACTATTATTAGGATGTGGGGTGGCTTATACCTTAGATTTATGGGCAGGTCATCAATTTCCTACTGTTTTAATGTTGTCCGTTTTTGGGACTTTTATCGCCTATATCTATTCTGCACCACCATTGAAATTAAAACAAAATGGTTGGTTAGGAAATTATGCTTTGGGTGCAAGTTACATTGCTTTACCTTGGTGGGCTGGTCATGCTTTATTTGGAGAATTGAATTGGAAAATTGTGATTCTGACTCTATTCTACAGTTTGGCTGGTTTGGGTATTGCCATCGTCAATGATTTTAAGAGTGTGGAAGGCGATCGCCAATTAGGACTACAATCATTACCAGTTATGTTTGGCATCCAAACTGCGGCTTTGATTTGTGTAGTCATGATTGACTTATTTCAAGGTTTGGTGGCAGGTTATTTGGTGAGTATTCACGAGAATTTATATGCAGCAATTCTCGTCTTATTAATCATTCCCCAAATCACTTTCCAAGATATGTATTTTCTCCGTGATCCCATAGCCAATGATGTCAAATATCAAGCCAGCGCCCAACCGTTTTTGGTTTTGGGAATGTTGGTAACAGGTATTGCATTAGGTCAAGCTGGCGTTTAATTGAATATATCTTCAGCTAGACGTGAGCAATGAGGAGTTAGGAGTTATATTAATTTCTAACTCCTCACTTATTTTATAAATTGCCATGTTGAATTTTATATCTTTTCTAATTCAGGGAATAAAAGCATTCTTGATTCCGATTTGCTTTATCACATCTTGGACTGTGATGGTTTTGGTATTTTTGAATTTATGGACAGCAACAAAAGAGACTGTTAAAACTGCTCAAGAAATGCACAAAATCCCCTGTCCTAATTGCCAATTTTTTACTAATAATTATCGTCTTAAATGTACAGTAAATCCATACATTGCGAATACAGAAGAAGCAATTGGTTGTCAAGATTATCAATCAAATTAATTGTTATCTCTGGGCTTTCTATTTGTTGTGGATTATTTGTAGGGGTTTAGCAATGCTTACTTGTGTCAACTTAGGCTACAGATACTTCGACCCTTCGACAGGCTCAGGGCATCGCAAGCTCAGTACAAGTGGCTTATTTGTTTGGGTTCCACACCCACCAGGGAATAAATTCCCTGTCTAATAGATCAAGTCCGTTAAAACGGACTAATACATTTTCCTAGTATTCAGTCATCTTTAGATGACTTCCGCTATTAGACTGGGAATATGGCTTACGCCACGCTGCGCTATCATTCCCAGTCGGGCTATGGGTTTTACGTTAAGTTGACACCAATGAGCATTGCCAAACCCTTTCAGACGATTAATCCAGCTATTTGAAAATGAGTAAAATTCAAGACAACTCATTTTTGGTCAGTTTCTTAGATACCCAACTAATAATGCCACTAAATAGCGCACCACCCATCAATATACCAATAGCAGGATTAAATACTGGCATCCAGAGTTTGTGCCACAAATCTAAACCTAAATTGATTCCCGAAGCATCACCAATCACAGCTATAACAAGCCACGCAAAACCCAAAATCACTAAAAAAACATCAGCGACTAAGATTAAGTTGAGCCAGTTTAATAATTTGTCTTTCATTTTGATTGGTCAATTGTCAGTTGTCAGTTGTCAGTAGGGGCGAAGCATTTGGAAGATAAATTATCGGTCATTGCCAAAAATAGTTCTCCAAATGCTTCGCCCGTACAGTTGTTAGTTGTCAGTTGTCAGTTGGAAGTATCTTCTCCCTGTTCCCTGTTCCCTGTTCACTGTTCCCTGTTCCCTGTTCCCTGTTCCCTATTTTTCAAATAACCATTTTTTGACTTTGGCTAAGTTTTTCCAATCAGGGTTTCTGGTTAAACCATCTTCAATGCTATTTTTAACTTCTTCCTGCCATTCTTCATTGACAAATATCAATTGTTGTGCAAAGTCAATGTGTTCCCGTAAACCCTTTTGACCTGTTTCTAACATAGCTAAAGCCAGATTAATTCTTCCTTGCGGATCTTGGGGATTGAGTTTCACAGCTTTATTAGCAGCGTTGAAAGCCAATTTACCTTTATTATCAAGAAGATATAACCAAGCGAGACAAACCCAGGCAGAACTGGCTTTAGGAGAGCGATCGCATACCTCTTTAAATACAGGAATCAGTGACTCTACAGATTCTCCAGCCTTGTAGCGTTCTAAACCTTTATCAAATAGGGAATCAACGGAATCAATTGTATTAGTCATTTGTTCTTAGTCAGTGGTCAGTTGTCAGTTGTTCTTAGTCAGTGGTCAGTTGTCAGTTGTTCTTAGTCAGTGGTCAGTTGTCAGTTGTTAATTGACTTCTGACTTCTGACTCCTAAATTATCAAAAAATATGCTGAAAACCTCGGAATTGATACCTGAAAATTCCAAAAAATTTTAGGTGTCAATGTCTTTAGACCGGGGAGTGTCAAACGCCGAAAGACTTACCGCAACCACAAGTTTGGGCAGCATTGGGGTTAGTAAATTGGAAACCACCACCAATCATGGCATCACTATAATCGAGCATTAAGCCGTAAAGATAAAGTAGACTTTTGCGATCGCTGATAATTTTGAAGCCATCATAATCAAAAACCTCATCATCAGGGTTAATCTTGCTGACATCCTCAAAATCCATCATATAAGACATTCCCGAACAACCACCTTGTCTAACTCCCACCCGTAAGCATAGATCTTGCCCTTGTTTATCTTGAAGAGACTTAACCTGACGCAATGCAGATTCAGATAATAGAATTCCCCGTTGTTGAGTTTGAGTTGCTTGTGTCATAAATTCTTAACTCCTGAACTAGTTTTATCAATACCCCATCAGGCATTCTCGTACCTCTGGGCTGCTATGAATGTTTTTGTATTCATTTTAGCGACATTCCGACGGCAAAAAAGCATAAGAAGATGGGAAGATGGAAAGATAGGAGAAAATTTTAGAATAATCCCTGTTTGTGTCAACTGTTGCTGTGTTTATTAGCAACCTCAGATTTTTATTCTAGAATTGAGGGGTTCGGTGTGTTGAAAGATTAACCATTCCCAAAACTCTAATTTTCAATCGCTTTGTTTTGATTCACTTACTCTATGACAAGTTTTAATCGCTCTACCAGTCGTCGGTTGCAGAAATTACCCCAGATTCCTTCTGTATGGGAGGGCGATCGCCGTCCATTGTCATCACCACACACCCCCTTTACAGACCCAGATGCCAAAGGAGATTGTATTCTTTGGGTAGATGCCTCAGAAGGCATTGTGAGAAGCATGGACATGGTAGATCCCGCCCTGGGACCAGAAGCCATTGTGCGTACCCTCATGCAGGCAATAGAACATCCCCAAAGTCCAGCCAAACCCGGTAGACCGCAAAGAATAGTTGTCCGCGACCGGGAAATTCAATTTTACCTGCGCGGAGTCTTGCAAGACTTAGATATTGCCATTGACTACGTACCAGAATTACCCATAATTGACGAACTATTTCGTTCTTTTGCCGAAGTCATTGATAGCCAAATTCCCGATTTACCACCCAAATACGCCCAACTCCTCCATGATAAAGCCTTAGAAGTTTGGCAATCTGCCCCTTGGAGATTTTTAGAAGAACAGCAAATTTTATCCATAGAGATTAATCAATGGGATGTAGAGAAACTCTATGCCTCAGTCATGGGAATGCTAGGAATTGAATATGGAATTTTGTTTTATCGTTCGGAAGATTCCCTCAAGCGGTTTCGGGCTGCTGTTTTAGCTGATGAAGATGAACTTCAGCAAGATTTAGAAGAAGCCTTCCTCAAACAAGATTGTTTATTTCTCACCTTTGATTCCTTGCACGAAAACGAAGATGATGATCTAGGAAATTTGGCACAAATGCCACTTTCAGAAATTGAACCTACCTTCGGAAATATTCATCCCCTAGAAGGATTACGTTCCGTTTTGTATGAAGAAGAAGCACTACTAACTTTTGTTGCTGTAGAAAGTTTATTGCGCTTTCTGCATGACCACCATCGGCAATTATACGACGAAGATTTTCTTACCCTGAGTCAACGTTATCGAATTTCCCTACCAGAACCCGAAAACAATCGCAAATCTTTAACTGTCACCGTTTCTACTATGCCAGATTTGACAGCAGAACTAGAAGAAATGGCTGGTTTTGATTTAGATGACGAAGATGATGAAGATGAAGATGATTCCATCTTTGAAGCCCTCAGAGACGACTTAATCCCTGAAGATGCTTTCATGAGTTTGGGAGTATTACCCTGGGAAACATTAAATTACCTGCGTCAAGCGCCTAATTACCAAGCAGCAGGGGAATTTGAACTCAAAGGGGACGGGTTACCTGTGATTGTCATTCAAACCTCTCGCCCTAAAGCTAAAGGAATTATTGAAAATATTCAAGCTGCTGGAGGATTAAACGCCATCTGTTTTCATACGGTAACCGATCCTGTGGATGATGATCTCTATGACTTAGGTTTATTGCAAACACATAATAATGAATTATTTTTGTTTGGGCAATTTTTAGATGATGATCCAGTTCACATAGAAGCCAAGAAAAAATGGCATCAGCGGTGTAAAAATACCAAAGGCCATTGCGGTTTAATTATTGCCAAAGGATTGACCGGGACTGCTCGTGGTAATCCTCAATTACGAGATATGATGGCTCTATTAGAAGCTAATGTACTTTCCTCGGAAGAATTAAACTTAGAAACACTTGACTAAAAAAATAGATATACCTAAAATTTATGAATTAAATTACAGGATATCTAATACCAACTTGATGAGAGGCTGCACAGAATCATAAAATCCATGAATTCATCTGTCTTTATCGGCGTTTATCCGCAGTCAATAATTCTAGAAATCTGATTCAATACAGCTTCATCTTAAATTGGTATAAAATGCACTCATGGTGCAAATCTCCAGAAATTTCCCGTATTCAAGCAAAATCATCGCAAAATAAATTTTGGTAGGTAGTTGACAAACTGAAAATTTTAAATAAGATTAGTGTTTTTGTTACCTTGTTAATTCCGACTAACTTTCATAGTATCATTTTTGTTTTGAGTGACCGAACTTTCTAAATCAAGTTAATATACAGCAAAGTGCATGATAATGACAAATAAAAAATGGGCAGTTAAACGCATAACAGTTAATCTCGCAACACAAGAAGCAGAGAAACTAGAAAAATATTGTCAACAGACAGGTAGACCAGCAACAGATGTCATTCGGGAACTGATTAGAAGTTTACCCCAGGGGGAAGAAGTGGCCGGAGGGTGATAGAGGGCAGGGAAGCAGGGGGCAGGGGGCAGGGGAAGTAGGGGAGTCGGGGGAGAGAAATATTCTTTTGCAACTGACAACTGGCAACTGTAGGGGCGAAGCATTTGGAGAACTATTTTTGGCAATGACCGATAATTTATCTTCCAAATGCTTCGCCCCTACTGACAACTGACAACTGACCAGTCACCAATTCAGTTACAATTTGTAAAGAAACTGAACAAGGAACGAGGGAATGCGCGTTGCAATTGTGGGTGCGGGATTAGCTGGGTTAGCAACTGCTGTAGATTTAGTAGATGCGGGCTGTGAGGTAGAAATTTTCGAGTCTCGTCCGTTTGTGGGTGGTAAAGTCAGCAGTTGGGTAGATGGTGACGGCAATCATATTGAAATGGGGCTGCACGTCTTTTTCGGCTGCTACTACAATCTGTTTGCATTGATGGAAAAAGTGGGGGCTGGGGATAATTTACGCCTCAAAGAACATAGTCATACTTTTATCAATAAAGGTGGACAAACTGGGGCGTTAGATTTTCGCTTTTTTACTGGTGCGCCTTTTAACGGATTAAAGGCGTTTTTTACTACTTCCCAACTTTCATTACGGGATAAATTCCAAAATGCGATCGCTCTGGGTACTAGCCCCATAGTTCAAGGTTTGGTAGACTTTGATGGGGCAATGAAAACTATTCGCAAATTAGATAAAATCAGTTTTTCTGACTGGTTCTATAGTCACGGTGGTAGTAAAGGTAGCATTAAACGTCTCTGGAATCCTATTGCTTACGCCCTGGGATTTATAGATTGTGATCATATTTCCGCCCGATGTATGTTGACAATTTTCCAGTTTTTTGCAGTCAGAACAGAAGCTTCAATTCTGCGAATGCTGGAAGGTTCACCTCACGAATATTTACACAAACCCATTGTTAAATACTTGGAAGAAAGAGGCACAAAAATATACACCCGTCGTCAAGTCCGAGAAATTCAGTTTGCTGAGTCTGGCGACGAAACTCACGTTACTGGTATATTAGTTGCCCAAGGTGACACAGAAGCAGTAATTACCGCTGACGCTTATCTTTGTGCTTGTGATGTTCCAGGGATTCAGCGAGTTTTACCCCAACCTTGGCGGAAATGGCCAGAATTTGATAACATTTATAAGTTAGATGCTGTTCCAGTCGCTACAGTGCAGCTACGCTTTGATGGTTGGGTGACAGAACTGGGAGATGAGGAAAAACGCAAACAGCTAAATCATGCGACTGGGATAGATAATTTGTTGTATACCGCTGATGCTGATTTTTCCTGTTTTGCGGATTTGGCTTTAACTAGTCCCGCAGATTATTATCGTCCTGGGGAGGGTTCATTGTTGCAACTGGTATTGACACCGGGTGATCCTTTTATTAAGCAAAATAATGAAGAAATTGCTCACCATGTTCTTAAACAAGTGCATGAACTGTTCCCTTCGTCAAGAGATTTAAACATGACTTGGTACAGTGTCGTTAAATTGGCTCAGTCTTTGTATAGAGAAGCACCAGGAATGGATGCGTACCGTCCCGATCAAAAAACACCTATTCCTAACTTTTTCCTAGCTGGGAGTTATACTCAACAAGATTATATTGACAGCATGGAAGGGGCAACGGTTTCTGGAAAACGTGCGGCTAAGGTAATTCTCGAAAGTTTGAAGAAGTAGGTATTGGGGACTGGGGACAGGTGACAGGTGACAGGTGACAGGTGACAGGTGACAGGTGACAGTTAAGAGGGAATAAGTAAAAGTTTACCAATTACCAATTACCAATTACCAATCACCCATTACCAATTACCAATTACCAATTACCAATCTAAAATCTAAAATCTAAAATCTAAAATCCTATGAGTGAATGGTTAGAACATAGTGTCCAGGTAGAAGTTGAAGTTCCCATAGAATTAGCATGGGGATTGTGGTCTGATTTAGAGCAAATGCCTAAATGGATGAAATGGATTGATTCAGTCAAAATTACTGAAGATAACCCGGAAATTTCTCTATGGAAACTGAGTACAGGAGGGTTAGATTTTACGTGGAAATCTCGAATTACCAAAATAATTCCTTATCAAATTATTCAATGGGAATCGGTTGATGGTTTACCAAATCAAGGAGCAATTCGCTTTTATGATCGTCATGATCTTAGTATTGTGAAAATGACGGTTTCCTATGCTATTCCTGGCTTGATTGGTAAACTCATGGATAATTTGTTTTTAGGAAAGGTGGTAGAGTCCACAATTCAAGCAGATTTAGAACGGTTTAAATTATACGCTTTGAATGTCCAAGATATGAGTTTGCCTTAATAGGGAATAGGGAATAGGGAATAGGCAAGAGGCAAGAGGCAAGAGGCAAGAAATATTGATTGATTCTTCCTACTAAACTCCTGATAGCCAAGCGTGGCGTTAGCCATACTCCTCCCCTAATGTAACCAAGGACGAGTAATTTTTTCTAATTCAGCAATTTCATCTTGAGTCATTTTCCAACCTAAAGCCCCTGCATTTTGTTTAACTTGTTCAGCGGTTTTGACTCCAGCAATGGGAATGACATTACCTTGGGCTATTAACCAATTTAAGGATACTTGGGCGGGAGTGCGATCGTATTTTTCACCAATTTCTCGTAATAGAGATAAAACAGGGGCGATTTTATTTAAACCATCTTGACTAAATCGCGGATCTATGCTTCTTGCACCTTGAGGCTTATAAGAGGGCGTATACTTACCTGTGAGCAATCCTTGAGCTAGGGGACTATAAGCTAAAATAGTTACACATAAATCACGGGCTGTTTGGGAAATACCTTTACCTTCTATTTGGCGCGTTAGTAGAGAATAACGCACCTGATTTACAGCCAAAGGTACGCCCCTAGCGGCTAATATCTGGTGTGCTTCTCGCATTTGGTCTGCTGAATAGTTACTCACACCTACTGCGCCGATTCTCCCCCGTTTCACTTCATCTGCGAGGGTATTCATGAGAGTTTCTTGAGTCAAAAAGAAAGCAAAAGGCCAATGAACTTGGTACAATTCAATTTTCTCAACTTGGAGACGTTGGAGACTAGCCGTTAAAGCGTCAGATACAGATTTACCATCCCAACGCCAAGGTAAAGGGCCAAACTTCGTGGCAATTTGTACCTTTTGGGAGCTTTGTTTCATGAACTTTCC
This sequence comes from Dolichospermum lemmermannii CS-548, assembly GCF_028330815.1. Classification (NCBI taxonomy): domain Bacteria; kingdom Bacillati; phylum Cyanobacteriota; class Cyanophyceae; order Nostocales; family Aphanizomenonaceae; genus Dolichospermum; species Dolichospermum lemmermannii. The sequence goes on along the minus strand of NZ_JAQMTJ010000084.1, from coordinate 3,153 downwards.
TAAAAACTGTTCCGAAAGTCCTAAACTGTAAACTTCTGCCGTATCAAAGAAGGTGATACCAGCATCTAAAGCTGCATTAAAAGCCGCTTGTAACTGTTCTTCACCATAGCCGTTGCCATAATTCCAAAATACTTTATCACCCCAAGCCCATGTACCGATACAAAGAGGGGGAACAGCTAGACCATTTTTTCCTAATGTGATGGTTTCCATTTTGGTAAAATTGATTATATTTACAAAAAAAAGGGAAGAGGGAACAGAAAAATCAGTTGTGTAATTAATTCTGTCCCATTACTTATTTTGACCATGTTTCGGCTAATATCATTGCCAATTGGATTGAGTATTATGTCTATTTTGATTTTGGGGCTACTCAACTCAAGTCATAATGTGTGTATAGTTTCAGTTCAAGTTCAGCAAGGAAATTATAGATAGTGACTTCCTCTATTCACATAAACAACACATTAGTATTAATTGTAGATGATGACTTAGTTATACAAATGCAATTACGTTATGCGATGGAAAAAGAGGGATATCAAGTGATGGTAGCAGATAATGGCAAAATTGCCCTAAATATTGTCATGACTTCACAGCCAGATATCGTGCTTCTAGATGCCATAATGCCAATAATAGATGGTTTTACTTGCTGCGATCAGCTAAACACATTTGATTCTAACATTCCTGTATTAATGATTACAGGACTAAATGACCAAGATTCCGTAGATAAAGCATTTTCTGTTGGTGCTGCTGACTATATTACTAAACCGATTCACTGGGCAGTTTTAAGACAAAGAGTCCGCCGCTTGCTACAAATGCACTGGACTATGAAAGAATTACAGTATAAGATTCAACAAGAGCAGCTAGTCGCTAAAATTACCCAAAAAATCCGCACATCTTTAAACTTAGAACTAATTCTGAGTACAACTGCTATCGAAGTCCGTAAATTATTGAAAACCGATCGTGTTATTATCTATCGGTTTCATCCAGATGGGAGTGGATATGTCATAGTTGAATCTGTAGCCGCTGAATGGGATTCTATGTTAGGAAGAGTATTTCAAGATACTTACTTTTCTGGTCAATGTAGTTACGACTATCGGCAAAGTAATATTTATGTGATCGAAGATATTGATAATGCTGGGCTTTCCCAATGTCATATTGATTTACTGAGTCAATTACAAGCGAAAGCCAATTTAGTTGTCCCCATTCAACAGGAAAACAGTATTTGGGGATTATTGGTAGTTTATGAATGTTCTCAACCACGCAGATGGGCTAAATCGGATATTGATTTGCTAGCACAACTAACAAATCCATTAGTCATGGCTATTCAGCAAGCAGAACTATATCAACAATTAGAAGCAGCTAACCAGAAATTACAACAACTAGCAACTATAGATGGTTTGACTCAAATTCCTAATCGTCGCTCCTTTGATGAAGTTTTAGAGCGAGAATGGCAACGCTTAGAAAGAGAAAGAGCGCCTTTATCTTTGATTCTTTGTGATATAGACTTTTTCAAGAATTATAATGATACTTATGGACATCAATCTGGAGATGAATGTTTAAAAGAAGTTGCTCAAATTCTGTATCAAATAGCCCAACGTCCCGGAGATTTAGCCGCTCGTTATGGTGGTGAAGAATTTGCTTTAGTTTTACCGCATACAGATATAGCTGGGGCAATTTGTATTGCAGAAATAATTCTCTCATCTATCCGCAGTAAGGGTTTGATTCATAAAAGTTCTCAAATTAGTTCATACCTGACCCTGAGTCTGGGGATTGCGACTATTATTCCTCAAGCCAGCGGTTCTGCAAAATTTCTCATTGCTAAGGCAGATGAAGCTCTTTATCGGGCAAAAGAAACAGGACGCAATCGCTACGTTATTTATCATTCAGAGGGAACAGAAAAAACTCCTGTTTAATGGCAATTGCCACAATATAAAATCAAAATATTAAAGTTTACAATGTCTTCAATAGATACTCAGGTTTTAGAATCCTTACTGGATATGCTAGAAGGTGATCAGGAAGTTTTGGTGAAAATAATCAACTGTTATCTGGTGGAATCTCCGAAAATTGTCGCTGCGATTCAAATAGCTGTCACCAATGAAGACGCTGATACCGTAGACAAAACAGCCCACAACTTAAAGTCTAGCAGTGCCTCTTTGGGAGCGATGAATCTCCATCAGCTTTGTTTAGAGTTAGAATCAAAAGGGAAGAGTGGCAATCTAGAAGGGGTTGTAGAATTGGTGTCACAGTTGGTTAATGAGTATGCACAAGTTGAAATTGCTTTCAAGAAAATAGTGAAAGTCCCATGAGCAAAAAATTCTCTAACCGCATTCAAGCTGGTCAAATGTTAGCTCAACATTTACAAGCATATAGTAACCTTGAGGATGTCTTGGTACTAGCTTTGCCTCGTGGTGGTGTCCCTGTAGCCTTTGAAGTTGCTAAAATTTTGAATGCGGCCATGGATGTGTGCATAGTCAGAAAACTCGGTGTACCTGGACACAAAGAACTGGCTATGGGGGCAATTGCTTCGGAAAATATTATTGTTTTCAACCGAGATATAATTGATTCCTTGGGAATAGATCAAGAAAAAATTACCCAAGTTGTTAACCAGGAATTGCGAGAATTAAAGCGCCGGAATCAGGTTTATCGCGGTGATAAACCAGCAATTGATCTGAAAAATAAAACGGTTATTGTCATAGATGATGGGATTGCTACTGGTGCAACCATGCGGGTTGCCCTCACTATTATTCACCAACAACAGCCGACAAAAATTATTGTGGCTGTTCCAGTTGCACCCCTAAATACTTGTGAAGAATTGCGTTTAGAAGTGGATGATGTAGTTTGTTTGCAATGTCCAGAAGTCATGTCTGCAATTGGTTTATGGTACGAAGATTTTAGCCAAACTACAGATAACGAAGTTCGCGCACTTTTAGGAAATTAACATCTCCCAACCGCTCACTCTCTGAGACTCTGCGCGTCTGCGTGTTAGCGAAGCGAGGCGAAGCCTGATAAATTCTTAATTAGGGCTGGCTGAATAAACCGAAAACCTAGATAGATTAAGAGTTTCCCGGTTAAAAAAGTGAATTAGGTGCAAGGAATAAGGATTGAAACCATTAAAAACCTATCACTTTCTGAAATTTGAGACTATTCTTCTCTCCTTCT
>NZ_JAQMTJ010000083.1:0-13003 GCF_028330815.1 Dolichospermum lemmermannii CS-548 | reverse complement strand
TTAGGTTCAACAGGGTTTTATCTTGCTCACGAGTTAAAAATACCCTTAAACGAGCGCCCATATTTTAATCACCTCAGTAGATTGATTTTCCGTATTTACTTATCTTTACATAGTTTGATTTCTTTGCGCCGACTTACTTACATGAAAACTGCTGTAATTGTCAATTAAACTGATTCTGGTGCTGGTATGGGGAATATTTCTCCAGCTAAATATGCGGAAAAGTGCTTTTGAAAATAAAGCCAAGATGTCATATCTTCCCCCTCAACATAACTTTTTGGGGCTGCTTTATATAAAGGAACGCGAGTATTTATTTCCTGTTGTAAAATTGGGTGTAATGCTTGTAAACCGCTGACTTTATTACCTGTAGCACTGTAGATTAAATAACCAGGATGTTTACCCATTTTCATCCAAGGTAACCATTGACCAATTCTATCCCAAGACAGGCTTAATTGCGTAACTGAATTTAGTTCTGCATTTTCTAATTCTGCTGTAGGTACAGAGATTTTAAATAATTCTGCGGCTTGATAAATTCCTCCTGGACAATAATCAGCAAATTCGGGATTTTCGGCTAAAGGATTCGGATAGTTAGGAAAGATATCAAATACAAAATTAGTTTTTTCTCCTGCTATTTGGACAGGTAATTTATTTTTAAATTGACCTTGAACGGGACTATTAGCAACGTGCATAACTGTAACTGTTTCCTCTGTCCAAGGGTTTTCCCATTGATGTAAAATCTCCTTTGTTTCTGGGTTGAGATAATAAGTCAGTTCTCTAGAAGTAAAATCCCAACTACCTTCCTCAGTGGGAATACAACGACTTACACTCATTCCCACAATTTTAAATAATAATTGTCGTTTTTCTCCAGGAATAAAACTATAAATATTCCCTGTCCAACTCAGAAAATTAGATTCGTTAGCATCTAAAGAAGCACGGGTTTTAATCCATTGTTCAACATCTACTAATTGGGTTTGTCCTATCATGCTATATCTCCTGAAATCTTAAATTTTGTTAAATTGGCTAATTTTTACTTACTTTCCACTATATTCCAAAAATAACCATCTGGGGCAACAAAAGAAAAACTATTTTCTGCAAATTCATTATTTACAATTTCCGTAATTTTTTTTGCTGCACTTTCTCGCACTAGTTGCCAATACGTCTCTATTTCCTGCACTTTATAAGTATAAAGACACATTCCTAAACTTCCTGGTTGGGCATCTACAAAACGTGATTCTAAGGTAATATTTTCTGGAAAGCGAATAATATAAAGTCTACCACTTCGCGCTGCCATAAAATCAGTTTGAGAAGAACGAGGATCATCAAAAGCCGTAACTATAAATTTTTCTCCTGGGTTCAGTGCAAAAAATTCTCTTCCTGCTAAAGATGATTCATAAGTTGTTTCTATATCATCACGTACACGCAATAAACCTAAAACTTGTTCATAGAATTTGAGAATTTCCTTACTATCATCTTGGACAACTATACCTACATGAGTAAACTGACTAGTTTTTAAAGGTGCATGATCATTAATATGTCCATAATTAGTCACATCATAACCAAAACGTTGAAATAAAACTTGCCGACTAAATGGTTGAAGTAATAGCATTTCTCGTACCCCCACCAACGGTTCTACGAAAGGACGAATTTTTTGATCTTTGTTATAAATTACGTCCCAGTGAGTTTGAGTGTAAAGAATGTTTTCACCAATTGATTTTGCTGCTTCCGCATGATTTAAAATCCCTAATATATCCGCAGTTAAGGTAGTAGCCCAACGATTACCTTTTGTTTTCATGGAACTCACACCTAACCCTGTAGATGTAGGATTTTGCCAAATCATTAACCGAATTAATCCATGATCTGCATTTTGATGATAAAGTCGAATAGTCTGTAAAGGTGAATTTACCCGATATAGTTGATAAGCTGTAGTTGCGGTTAATTCTCCTATTTCTCCAATCCGATAACCAAATTGTTGCCAATATTGAATTGCAGAAATAGCATCTGGGACACCAATACAGACTTCATATATGCTGCTAATTGTTGTATTATTGTTTGAATTCATAATTTATTTAGGGAGAAAATTTTATGGTTAAACGGAATAATTCAGTTAAGTCCATGTCCGCAAATGGGGAAAGTTATGAAGCTAAGATAGCAGAAATTGAAACTATTATCACTCGCATTGAAGGAGGTGAATTACAATTAGCGGATATATTTGCAGAATTTGCCACTGCGGTTAAGTATTTACAAGAATGTGATAGTTTTCTACAGCAGCAACAGCAGCAGGTAGATTTGTTAATTGAAACTTTGCAAGATGACCAGAAGTAAATAAACGGAAGATAATCAAAATATGCGACAATATGCAAATTTTCCTGAATGCGTTATCTTAGTTGAGTTTTGTAAAATTGTCAAAACCAAATAAGTAATAAATACTTTTTAAATACAGCCAAACATACCATTCATTATTACCGTAATTGTGGTAATTGCCAAAATTAGTTAATTCAGGTATCAGAAACAAACATTATTTTGGATATGTTGAAACTTTACCTGATTAACCAAATTAAAAAAAAATTAACTTGTGAGACTATTTGCTAATTAATAACTATGGCTTACAAATCTTTCTGAGGAATCGGTTCATGAAACTCGATCATTAATTGCATGGTTTCTACGGCTAAATCACGTAAATCTTGATTGAGATATACAGCACCTTGAGAACCAAACCAACGGTCAAAAATCGCCACATATTTGGGGTTATTGTTCACAAATCCTTGCATAAATTTGACGAGGGAATAATTCACTGAATTGAGGAATTTAGAGTTATTCTCAGGAACCATACAAGCAATTCCTTCTCGTGAATAGGGACGAGGGGGGACTATGGCAAAACTATCTGGATTTTTTGCTGTTTGTAACCATCCCTCTAAAAGAATGCTATCGGATGCAAAAGCGTCAATTTTACCCTGTTCCAAAGCTGCAAATGCTTCCGGTCTAGTCTTAAAATATACAAGTTTGGACTGGGGTTGTATTTGCTTGATTGATTGTTCATTGGTAGTTCCAGCTAACACACCCACACGCTTATTAATCAGGGATTCTGGTGAACCTAAATTGGTTTCCTTTTTAATTAAAATTTGCGTCCCTGTGACACCATAACTAATAGAAAAATCAACTTTTTTATCTCGTTCCCAAGTAAAACTACTGGCATCACAGACAATATCAACTTGTCGGTTAATTATCTTGGGAATCCTTGCTGCTGGGGTAACTGCAACTAATTTAAGTGTAATTTTTTTGCCTAATTCTTTCTCTAATTGCTGTTGGATTAAAGTTAGCATATCCACAGAATAACCAGTCAATTTTCCTTGACTGTCGGAGTAGGCAAATGGTAAAGCATCTTTGCTTGTACCAGCAGTTAATACTCCTGTTCGGGCTACTTTTTCCATCACTGTTTCTGCCTTAGCAACACCGGGTATTAATCCTGATAATATCAAACCGAAGATCACAGGGGCAATATTTTTATATATCTTCGACATAGTGAAAGCAGGTAAATGGGAGAGATTTATTTTGGTACTTACAAACATATTAATCTTGCGGAATCCATAGAATCAAAATGATTAAATTATCTCTATTAAAGATCAAGTTAACAGTTCTAGAAATGATTCTTCACATTAGACCCTGTACAGAATTATGAAACCAATTAATTCATCCGTCTTGATCTGCGTTTATCTGCGTTTATCTGCGTTTATCTGCGTTTATATAGCGATCGCAGAGGAAATTATCAAAAATTCTGAATTGATGAAAAGTTCCTTGTCTGGTAATATAGTAATATCTCTACTGTATGACGCATTGATTCGTCTGCAATCCCTTTTGGCTCGATGGTTTGCAGTAAATCTGATATTAATTTGTCACTCTCAATAATTTTTTGCGTCATGTCTCCTATTCTATGACACTGTGTGTACCTCGTTGCACTTATTTTCCTCTGTTACCCCTATTTATTGAGCCGATACTGCAGGCTTGTGTAAGTACCTATCACCAACTTGATTATTTATTTAGTTATACTGCGGGTTCATTAGGACTATCAGATACAGGACAAATGCAGCGATATTTGTTTTTACCTTATTGGTTTTGGGGGCTATTAATGGCGATTGCATCTTTGGTCATCTTAGTCCAAAGTTTGCGCGTTATCTATTCAACAAATCAGCAATAAATACTATTGATATTATTCAATCTGTTCACAACAAATTAACAGTTTTTCCATAGCTTCAGCCAAAGAAATTAACTCTTGCCAAGAAGAACCACTAACTAAGTTTTGAGCGTGTGCTAAACGGTTGCGTAAACGTTCAGCAGACTTGAGAAACTTTTCCCCAGAGCGTTTTGAATTCAATCCTAATTGCGGAAGTAGTTCTGGCTGATTTAATATCAATTCTCGCTTATCGCAAAATTGTAAATAGTCTAATAAATCTGTAGCTTCGTTTCTTTCTCGACTCTCACGCCATAATTTTTGAGCCGCCTCCAGTCTATCAGGTTTAAGAAATTGTTGCCAAGAATCTTGAGGATAATAAAGCCTGACCAATCGTAACAAATTCATTTCTAAAAGGGTGATAAAGCTAAACAGTAGCATTCGCACAGGGGCTTTTTGTAAATCACCGTAAGTAATAATACCACTAACTTTGTTAGAATCTAAGACAAATAATCTGGGTTTTTGTGCTAAGATAGGCAATAATTTCATCAAAGGTGTGGAAATAGCAATTAATTCTTGGGGATGAAATATCTGTTGGTAGTCGCTACATTTTCCAGCGTGACATTGTATTAAATGAGAACGTTCCACATAACCACTAACAATATTTTCTGTCTCTACCCCTACCACATCAAAATCTTGTAACTGCATCCAATGTAATACTTCTTTGACATCAGCATCAACCGACACAGCCTTGAGAGGTTCGGCTACATATTCTATAGTGATACTTTTCTCAAATAGGCCGCGTAAATCTTGCGAGCGTGATTTTAGCTGTTTCATCTACCCTGAGAAATAAAATAAATATTAGCAAAATTAGTATTTCATAAAACTCCCTACCATAACTGTTCTTTAGATTCATCTTTGTCAAAGTAGGAAGAACTTTTCCACTATAGTTTAATTTTTGATACAGTATTAATGCTGAATGTAATATAACGCAATTATTTTCCATGTCAACACAAAAACCATCTGTTAGTCTCATTCGGGCTAAATCCTACGAACAGGAAGCTTTAAAAGAATCCTTAGAAACACTGCTAGAACCTTTAGGGGGTATGGCTGCTTTTGTGAAACCAGGAAACCGCGTTTTACTCAAACCCAACCTGCTCACAGGTTCTCGTCCTACTAAAGAATGTACCACCAGACCAGAATTAGTGCGTGCTGTTGCCGAAATGGTAATTGCAGTGGGTGGAAATCCATTTTTAGGAGATAGTCCCGCTTTTGGTAGTGCTAAAGGTGTGGCCATAGCGAATGGTTTATTACCAATTTTAGAAGAACTAAAATTACCACTTGTGGAATTTCACGGGAAACGTTATCAAACCGTCAACGACAATTTTAATCACTTGCTTTTATCGAAAGAAGCAATGGAAGCAGACGTGATTATTAATCTGCCTAAAGTTAAATCTCATATGCAATTAACCCTAACTTTAGGGGTTAAAAATCTCTTTGGTTGTGTTCCTGGGAAAATGAAAGCTTGGTGGCACATGGAAGCAGGTAAAGATGCTAACAAATTTGGAGAAATGTTAGTAGAAACTGCCAGAGCAATTAATCCAACTTTAACAATTTTAGATGGAATTATTGGTCATGAAGGTAATGGACCAAGTGGGGGAGAACCTCGGAAATTAGAAATTCTAGCAGCTGGGAGTAATGTATTTGCTTTAGATAGAGCAATGTTAGAAATTCTCCAAGTTGCACCCGCACAAGTTCCCACAGTTGCAGCTTCCCAAAGATTGAGAATATGTCCAGAATTAAGTGATATTCACTTTCCGAATTTATCACCCGATTTATTACAAATTACAGATTGGCAATTACCGGAAAAGTTAATGCCCATAGATTTTGCCATGCCCCGTGTGATTAAATCTACTTTTAGGCATCTTTACATCCGATTCATTAAAGAACCCATGAGCGCTTATACTGGAGGACGCTTGTAAGGTAAAGTATGGGCAGGGAGTAAATTCCCTGTCTAAACCCATTGATTCTACCAAGTAGGTGTGATACCATCTCACTTAAGTCATTTGTATGTAAATATGAATCTATCTAACCAAATACTGAAAAATAATTCTGCTATTTTCTCGGTTACGGTGTCAATATTTGTATTTTTTGTAGCACTGATTCCCGTGCAAGCGGGAAAACTTGAGGACACTGCCCAACAAACTACAGTCCAAATTAATAGTGAAGGTAATAACTCTCCCGGAGGTTCAGGTGTAATTATTAATAAAAAAGGAAAAATTTACACCGTTCTAACGGCTAATCATGTTGTCTGTGATGCCATAAAGGGACGCAAAAAAATTACTTGTACTACAGACGTTAGTTACACAATTCGTACTTACACTGGTAAAGATTATCCGATTAAAGATCGTCGGGCATTACAGCAAAATGAGAATGACCCAGATTTGGCTGTGGTTACTTTTGAAGCCCAGGAAAATTATCCTGTCGCTACTTTAGGAAATTCTCAAGAGGTAGAAAGGGAGGCAGATATTAAAGTTACTGGCTTTCCTACTATTTTTGGTAAAGGGGGGACGGAGAGAGAATATTCAGTTACACGAGGAAAGGTGACTACTTTACTTCGCAAAGAGAAGAACGGTTATACCCTAGTATATGATGCCACTACTAAAACTGGTAATAGTGGCGGACCAGTGTTTGATATTTCTGGTAGAGTTATCGGTATTCACGGACAAGGTGATTATGGTGGAGAAGATGGCAGTGATCCGAGCGAGTTACAAACCACCAGAATACAGAAACCAGTCATACCTGTGAAAAAACTAGTACCTGGAAAAAAGGAAACAGGAACATCCCCAGAGGGAAAAACAGGATTTAATGGGGCAATTCCTATTAATACCTATTTTGCTCTCATTGGTGAGAAACCTCCTACTCCTAATCCTAGTAGGGGTGTAATTCCGCCAAAGACAGAACAAGAACCAATAGCCACAATAGGCAATACTGGAAACTTTCCCGCTAGTATGGACAAATTGGCAAAATTATTATCTCAAGGTGATTGGAAAGGGGCTGACGAGGAAACAAAGTCTCTAATGCTGGAGATTAGCCAAGCTTCTGGATCACTCAATGATAAGGCAATTTCTCGATTGTCCTGCGGAAAATTAAGCTTTATTAATCAAATTTGGCAAACTAAAAGCCAAGGTCGCTTTGGTTTTTCTGCACAAGCACAAAAATGGAAGAGTTTATTTGGTAATAAATTTGAACCAACTAACGAGCATTTTGAAGATTTTGCTACTGATTTAGGCTGGCGTTATCGAGGTAGATATTTATCTAAGGATCAGCTTAAATACTCTTTAGATGCGCCTAAAGGATATCTCCCTAGAGCATTTTTAGATGGACCTGTTTGGGGAAATTTTATTGCGTATTTCGATGGTTGTAAGATAAAGTAATTTCATACCTAGATGAATCTGCATACAATTTGAAAAGCATAAAACTATTGCTTATTAATTGCTGCGGGTATATATAGCTATAAATTGAGCCAAGCTTACTAACCTCATAGTTCAATCCGGTTCAATATCAAGAGTTGAACTCAACAATCAAAGTTAATATCCTTCGTTAACTGAAGCTTATTGACTAAATAACCGAAAAATTCTTTACTTTATGGTGAGAGAAATGTCAAAAAGAACTCGCTGCATATCCTATTTGATGAAGATTGTTGTATTGTCCACTCCATTAGTATTCATGCAATCCTTGCCGAGTTGGGGACAATCTGCTCCTGCTGCACCTGAGATTGGTTTTGAAGTTGAGGGACAATCAGAACTTAATCAGATAGTTTTGCCTTTGTTTAAATATGTGGGTGAATGTCCTAGTGCTGCAACTTATATAAGTGACACTAAAGCTTGGTTTACATCCTCAAGTGAACCACCAAAAAATGGCAGGAGAGTAATTATCAGAAACATTTCCCGGGGAATGTCTCCTGACAATTTCCCATACACTGATCGAGATTATAGTAAAGGGAGAGGCTCAGAGTCCACCAAAATAAGTATCGGGACTCGGCATAGTGGTAGTGCATTTGTTGTGAAAAGAGATGCCAATGAATTTGAATACGAGATTAGACAAGATAATTCAGTAGTTGAGAGGGGACAATTTTCTTCATTTGTCCGTGGAAGTTCTACTGTGTCAGAAATTCCTAGAGAAAAAAAGGAGGTTGATAAAGGATACTGTGCAGAATCAGGTAGAGGTTTGTTTTCCCCTTGTCGTCGCTGGGTAGAAAACAAAGTTAAAGAGTGTCCGAAAGACTAATATCTTATTGAACTAATTAGAGATTACGAAATCAACCGAAAACTTGCCTGTAGAGACGTTCCATGGAACGTCTCTATATTTTTTTGCCATTCCTTCTAATCCCAAAATAATGTAGTGTTTCGTAGTCAAAAGTAGGAATAAGCATCTTTGCTGTGGAGTTTTTTAAGTTGTAAATTTAGCAATGGTAGGCAAAAGACAAGCAATTTTTTCATAAATTTAAGTAGGTTGGCGTTAAAAATTGTCATTATGACAAGGGAACAGGGAACTCTTAACAGGGAACAGGGAAGAGGTTTTGGGCAACTTTACTTTTCGTTACATATTACTCTTCGAGCAGCCGCTTCGCGTCTACGGTTTTTTTCCGTTCACCTACATATTGAGGACTGCTATAATTTCCTCACTATAATGAAATTTAATTTTAGCTGCTTAATCAATGATCCCCGTATCGCTTTAGTATAGGTTGGTGTTAGCCATATTTCTCGCTACCCTATTAAATGAAATGACAACACAAAACTCTAAAACTCAGAACCGCTGTTGACTGCAACGCATGATGAATCAACTGAATAATGGTTTTACAATATTTCTCAGTCTGTTAGTGGAGGCGATGCCTTTTTTACTACTGGGTGTATTTTTCTCCAGTGTGCTACTATCCTTTGTCAATGAAAGTAAGTTAGTGGAGATCATGCCCAAAAATCCCCTGTTGGGGGCTTTATTTGGCAGCATGATGGGTCTTTTTTTCCCAGTCTGTGAGTGCGGTAATGTGCCAGTAGCACGACGGTTATTGATGCAGGGAGTACCCACACCAGTAGCAATTGGCTTTTTATTAGCAGCACCGACAATTAACCCAATTGTCATTTGGTCAACTTGGACTGCATTCCGGGATCAACCAGAAATAGTAGTGTTAAGAGTGGTACTCTCCCTAGCCATTGCTACCATTATTGGTGTGATCTTCAGTTTCCAACCAGACTTAGTTCCTTTTCTCCAACCAGCGATCGCTCGTTATCTCAAATTTAACCCCCCCGCAGCCCTGAAAACAACCCCCAAAGGCAGACAATCTCAACTACAACCCCAAACCAATCAGCCCAGTTTATTGCAATCAGGAACGTATATTCTGGGGGGAACTACGGGAGCATCAAAACGCATAGATAATAATTACGGTGAAGCTGCTGCAATTCCTAACTTCAGTAAACCCTTATCAGAAAAACTCCGTTCCTTATTAGATAATATTGTCCAAGAACTGCGGGAATTAGGCGGAGTAATGGTACTAGGAAGCGCAATTGCCGCCGCTATCCAAGTTTTAGCTCCCCGTGAATTGATTCTTGGTCTGGGGGCTGGGCCAGTTAGCTCAATTTTAGCCATGCTAGTATTAGCAGGAGTTGTATCAATATGCTCCACAGTTGATTCCTTTTTTGCCCTATCCTTTGCTTCCACCTTTACCAGCGGTTCATTACTAGCATTTTTAGTATTTGGACCAATGATTGATATTAAAGGCATTGGCTTGATGTTATCAATTTTCAAACCCAAAGCCCTGATCTATCTCTTTCTCTTAGCTGGACAATTGACACTTTTATTCACCTTATTTCTGAATTTGCACGTAATCTAATGTTAATTAAGGTGAATTTTCTGCTTTTCTCATCAAATGTGGGGTGTGAGGTATGGGGTTTAAATCTGGGAAAGGTGAAAATATAGTAATTGGAGATTAGCAAAAAGGCTATTGGTAATTTCTCCTTATCTACCCCCAGCCCTCAGTCACCTATCACTTATAAACTGTGATACCTAAATAACCTTAATGCTGAATTCCCAAACTAAAGCCCCAAATAAACTCATACCTTGGCTAGATGCGGTAGCTATTACAGCCTGGGGTATTTTAATGTTGAAATACTGGCTGACGGGCAAACTGTCTTTATTAATTCATCCTGATTACTTTTGGTTAGCCATTTCCGGTGGCACAGGTTTGTTGATAGTGGGTGTTTTTAAAGGGTTACAACTATGGAAACACCGCCGGCTTCCTGAAATATCTAATGTTCCACATATTAGTTTATTTCCCCCGGGCTGGGGTAGCTTCTTACTATTAACAGCCGCAATTTTAGGATTAATAATTACACCCCGCGCCTTTGCCAGTCAAACAGCACTAGATCGGGGTGTGACTGAATTAATCGGTGCAACTCGCGCCCAACCTCAAGCGTTTCGGGCTACAGTTCGTCCAGAAGAGCGATCGCTTGTAGACTGGGTAAGAACCCTCAATGTCTATCCCGAACCCGACGCATACACAGGACAAAAAGTAAAAGTGCAGGGGTTTGTGATTCATCAACCTAACGTCAGTGAAGAATACATATTTTTAGCCCGCTTTATTCTTACTTGCTGTGCCGCAGATGCCTATCCAGTAGGATTACCAGTGCAACTATCAGCTTCCTCCCGGCAACAGTACCCACCGGATACCTGGTTAGAAATAGAAGGACAAATGACAACACAAACTGTCGGAGAGAAACGCCAACTCACTATCAAAGCTAACGCTCTTAAAAAAATTCCTCAGCCGCAAAATCCTTACAGTTATTAAGTAGGTTGGCGTTGAAAATTGTCGTTATGGCAAGAGGCAATAGGCAAAAGGCAAGAGGCAAGAGTGAAGAAGTTTTGGGCAATTTTACTTTTCTTTACACAGATTGGTTTTATTGTGTTCACCTACTTAGTCAGGAGTAGATGATAAGTGTAACTTTTGCTGATTGCCCTTAAATACACAAAAGATGATCAATCTAAAATATAAAATCCAAAATCTAAAATTGTTAGATGAACAAATCCTATAAACTTATTCAACCATTAGACGGAATTGCGATCGCTGTCATGCTCCTACTGAGTGTGTTGATTGGGTTAATTATCTGGAAAGGTGATGTAGTCAAACCTATGGTTCGCACCTTTACCTGGGAAAATCAACAAATTGGCGCAGAGGATCTCTCCTTCTCCCTCACCTTTAGTCGGCCAATGGACTCCAAAAGCATCGAGGAGAATTTAAAAATAGATCCACCTCTAGCCGGTAAAACCAGTTGGGCTGGCAGAAGAATGGTGTACACACTCCTTACCCCAGCCCCCTACGGCACAAACTACCAAGTCAAACTAGAAAAAGGTCAAGATAAATATTCCCAAGCGGAAGGAAAAAACCGCGTCATGCAGCCTTTTACAGGTAACTTTTCTACCCGCAATCGCGTCATCCTTTATATTGGCTCGGCAGCAGAAATCCAAGGGCAGTTGGTACTTTATAACTTAACCCAAGAACACAAAAAAGTCCTTACCCCCAAAGACTTAATTGTGATGGATTTTGAACCATTCCCCAATGGTGAAAAAATCCTCTTCTCGGCTCGTTCTGCTAAAAATCCTGATTTACTTTCCGCCCAACTTTATACAGTCAGCACAGGTATTTCTAGTCAAATTGGGACAGAAATAGCCGCCGCAGGGAAAGTTGACCTAATTTTAGATAACAAAGAATATCAAAATCTCAAATTTGACCTTTCAGCCGATGGCAAAATTATTGTTATTCAAAGAGGTAAACGAGATAATCCCGGTGATTTTGCTCTCTGGTACTTATCAACCAGCAATGATAATTCCGCCGAAAAACCCACGCCAAAACGGTTACAAGGGCAGCCTGGTGGAGATTTTCTGATTACACCCGATAGCAAAGCCGTAGCAGTTTCCCAAGGACAGGGGACAGCAATTGTATCTTTAGACGGTGATAGCAACAAACCTCTCGATTTTCTGCCTCAATTTGGCTTAGTCCAGGCTTTCTCTAAAGACGGTTCCCAGGCAGCAATGGTCAAATTTAATACTGATTATACGCGAGATTTGTTTTTAGTTACCAACCAAGGTGTACAAAAACAATTATTAAAAACTACAGGCTCAATTCTTAGCTGTCAGTTTGACTCTGCTTCCCCTAGTCTTTACTGTTTAGTTACCCAACTTATTTCTAAAGAACAATACATAGAACAACCTTACTTGGTATCCATTGACTTGAAAACAGGAAAGCAAAAACCACTGCTGCTCTTACCCCCGGCTCAACGCAATGTCCAAACCAGTTTAGCACCTGACGGTTTAGGCTTCTTATTTGACCAAGTAGTTCCCATTGCCAATAACACCACACCATTACCCGCAAACACCTTAAAAACTGATGATGGTGAACCCATTGCTAGTAGTAGTCTCTGGTTAATGCCCATGCTACCTATAGCTGATAATACCAATATTGACATTAAACCAGAACAACTACCTCTCATGGGCTTTCATCCCCATTGGCTACCCTAATTAATTGACAATTGACAATTGACAATTGACAATTATTAATTATAAGGAGAATGCCGAAAACCCTTGAAGGCGTGTCCGACTCAGGAGGACACACCTGTGCAACAGCTGCGGGATGAAGGCTAGTTGCAGGATTTATCCTGCACTGACATTTTGTATATATTGTATAATAAACGCAGGTCGAAACCAAATCAAGTTGATTGTTCAAGGTTAAATCAATGTTAGTCCTAGAATACAAAGTTAAAGGTAAACAACATCAATACAACGCCATAG
>NZ_JAQMTJ010000082.1:0-3114 GCF_028330815.1 Dolichospermum lemmermannii CS-548 | reverse complement strand
GTAGGGGGAGTAGGGGGAGTAGGGGGAGTAGGGGGAGTAGGGGAGAGAAATATTCTTTTGCGACAACTAACAACTGACAACTGACCAATTTCATGAAGTTTTATAACAAAAATATCATTTTGTAGTTTACGCTACAGAATTTTATGCTCTCATCGAAAATGCAAGCAGGATAGAGGAGATATAATCATATCAATCCTATTCATTTAAGATTCTGTAGTTTACGCTACAGATTTTTGTGTTATCATCAGATTGCAGGGAATAGTAAATTATTCCTTAGTAAATAAATACAGGGAGGTAGTGTCATGTCTATTCAAGAAAAAGCCCGTCAATCAATGGTACGTCAACATCAGCAAGCTAAGAATCGTCAACAATCCATGTTGATGCGGGCTGCACAGGAACTTAATTTGCATGAAGGAATATCTCACTACTGGAATCCCATTCAAGGTAAAATGGATGCAGCTACTCAGACGCTTTATGGACGTAGCCAAGCGACTATGAGTTAAGTGAAAAAGAAAGCCACCCCAGAGGGTGGCTAAAAAATTCACTAGTTGTACGTTAGTAATTGTTGTAATTAGCAATCGTAATACAAGAAGAATTCATAAGGATGTGGACGCAATTGCATTTGCTTAACTTCGTTAGCAACCTTGTAATCAATCCAGTTTTGAATGAAATCTTCAGAGAAAACGCCAGTTTCAGTTAAGAAAGCGTGGTCATTTTCCAAAGCTTCCAAAGCCAATTCTAAAGAACCAGGAGTAGAAGGAATCTTAGATAATTCTTCTGGTGAAAGTTCATAGATATTTTTATCTAAGGGTTCACCAGGATGAATTTTGTTTTTGATACCATCAATCCCAGCACAAAGCATAGCCGCAAAAGCCAAGTAAGGGTTAGAAGTAGCGTCTGGACAACGGAATTCTAAACGCTTGGCTTTGGGGTTGTCTCCAGAAAGAGGAATCCGCACAGAAGCAGAACGATTACCTTGGGAATAAGCCAAGTTTACAGGTGCTTCATAACCAGGTACGAGGCGTTTGTAAGAATTGGTAGTGGGGTTGGTGATTGCCAACAATGCTGGAGCGTGTTTGAGAATACCACCAATGTAGTAAAGTCCCATTTCGCTCATACCAGCGTACTTGTCACCTGCAAATAGGGGCTGACCATTTTTCCAGATAGATTGGTGACAGTGCATACCAGAACCGTTATCGCCAAAAATGGGTTTTGGCATGAAGGTGACGGTTTTGCCATACTTTCTAGCCACGTTTTTGATCACATACTTGTAAGTCATCAACCAATCAGCGGCTTCAATCAACTTACCAAATTTGAAACCAAGTTCGCACTGACCACCAGTCGCAACTTCATGGTGTTGCTTTTCAATGGGTACGCCACAATCTTTCATGGTTAGCAGCATTTCTGTCCGCATATCTTGAAAGCTGTCAGTGGGAGGAACTGGGAAATAACCTTCTTTGACGCGGGTTTTGTAACCCAGGTTAGGTCCTTCTTCTCTACCAGTATTCCAACGACCTTCTACAGAATCAACGTAGTAGTAACCGGAGTTGGTGGTTTGGTCGTAACGGACATCATCAAAAATGAAGAATTCAGCTTCAGGACCAAAGAAAGCTGTATCACCAAGTCCAGTAGAAGCTAGATAATCTATCGCTTTTTGGGCAATAACGCGAGGACAACGGTTGTACCATTGGCCTGTGCGGGGTTCTTTAATACTACAAATGATACTGAGAGTTGGCTCTTTCATGAATGGGTCAATCCAAGCGGTGTTAGGATCAAGCACCATGGTCATGTCAGATTCTTCAATACCTTTCCAACCGCGAATACTAGAACCGTCGAAAGGTACACCGTCAGAGAATGAACTTTCATCAATCTGGTCTTGGTACATGGTCAAATGTTGCCAAGTTCCCAGTGTATCAATGAATTTCAGATCAATCATCTGAATTTTTTCGTCTTGAATCTTCTTCAAGATTTCTTTTGGGGTTGTCATTTTTACTTTACTCCTGATGTAGCCAATTACCTAATATAAACCCAGAGTCTGCCCAAGCATCCTCACCTTGTTACGCTAACCCAAGTTGTCATACACTACCTGGAATATCGTAAATAGTTAACTTGACATGATTTTGTCATGTTTGTTACAGATTGTCTGGATTACAGGTTATGTTAACCTTTCTTTCTTAATCTGTACAAAACTAGAAAATTCATGATCAGGGGTCAACTTTGGCATAAAATCCTTAGATAGCAGATGGATAGTTTTTGTGCCAGTGTCTATTTTATGTGAATTGGCACAGAATCTTGTTGGTGCTTCATGGCAACCAAATTAATATCAAATCATAGATAACTAATGATTGGGAGAAAAAAGAATGCGTGATGCCGTTACAACTTTAATTAAGAATTATGACGTAACCGGGCGTTATTTTGACCGGAATGCCATTGATACCCTCAAATCCTACTTTGATAGTGGAACAGCTAGAGTTCAAGCCGCAGCAGCGATTAATTCCAATGCTGCCGCAATTGTCAAACAAGCTGGGGCAAAGTTATTTGAAGAACTACCAGAATTAATTCGTCCTGGTGGCAATGCTTATACAACCCGTCGTTTTGCCGCTTGTTTGCGGGATATGGACTATTACCTGCGCTACGCTACCTATGCGCTAGTGGCTGGTAATATGAATGTTCTGGATGAGCGTGTATTACAAGGACTCAGAGAAACTTACAATTCCTTGGGTGTACCCATTGGTTCAACTGTTCAAGGTATTCAGATAATGAAGGGTATCGTCAAGGAACAGGTAGCGGCTGCTGGTATTGCTAATACTGCTTTTGTGGATGAGCCTTTTGATCATATCACTCGTGAATTGAGTGAGATTGATGTTTAGCTTAACCGACAGAAGCCCCACGTCTGACCCGATAGGGCAGCGGGGGATGAATGGCGCGTGAATTGACGACGGTTTTCCGACCAACGCGACAGCAAGGAAGGAAAACATGGAGACAATTCCCAAAATTTGTGTTATGAATTGAATATCTCGGCAAGGCGAGAGAATAGCGATAACCAAGCTAGATACATGATCATTTTTGTTGATTAACCTTGATTTTGCCTTTGGAACGAGGGGTCAGCCTATC
>NZ_JAQMTJ010000081.1:0-2723 GCF_028330815.1 Dolichospermum lemmermannii CS-548 | reverse complement strand
TCATCATTATGCACAATAAACCTCTTCGTATCGCCTTATTTACAGGATTATACGCTCCATTCTTAATAGGAGTTTATGTTCAGGTGTGAAAATGTTTCTTTGTTTAAATACCCTCCTGGTCAAGACTAAAGAAGTTCCTACAGCTTCAACAGCTTCTTTTTCGGAAATGGGGGAAATTTTTAGATATTTTATTTTCGCTTCAATATCTAAAAGTCCCCATTTCAAGAATCATTGGAAACTAGAGTATTACCAATATTAGGTCATTGTCATGAACAAGAAATCTCTTCGTATCGCCTTATTTACAGGATTATACGCTCCATTTTTAATAGGATTTTCTGTTCAGGTATGAGAATGTTCTTTTGGTCAAAAAACCTCCTCATGAATGGTTGATAACCTCCCATTATTTTAACAGCTTCTCTATAGGGAAATCGGGAAATTTTTAGATATTTTATTTTCGCTTCAATATCTAAAAGTCCTCATTTCAAGAATCATTGGAAACTAGAGTATCACCAATATTAGGTCATCATTATGCACAATAAACCTCTTCGTATCGCCTTATTTACAGGATTATACGCTCCGTTTTTAACAGGAGTTTCTGTTGCTGTACATCAACGAGTTCACTGGCTTTTAAAACAAGGGCATGAAGTTTTTCTAATTCACCCAGAAATTAATGATAAATACCCTAAACAAGTTGGTAATCGTCCCATGTCGGGAATAGAGGAACTAGAATCTTTTATCAATTTTTCTTCTTACTCATTTCCCACAGAACCACTGATATTTTATAAATCCTTACCTCAACCATTAAGCTATCGTCATTGGAGTGATACAAAATTACTTAATCACTTCCAACCTGATATTATTGTTGTGGAAGAAGCCCCACAAATGAGAGGTTTATATTCTGGTTTCTTACAAGGTTATGGACGTTCTGTGGGAGTGAAATATGCCAAAAAAACAAACACACCTATTATTTCCATTTTTCACACAGATATCATTGCCTATATCCAATATTACTTCGGTAATATGTTCTTTAATTTGGTGCGTCCTCTCCTACCAATTCTAGTTAAACAATTTAGTGAAACTTACGATTTGAGTTTATTTTCATCCCGTGAGCAATTAACTAAATACCAAAAACTAAAAGCTCAACGGAGTGAATATCTCCCCTATCAAGGAATTGATTGCGAGAAATTTCACCCCCGCAATATTTCTTATGATCCAATTCCTGATGATAAACGCCCAACTATTTTATTTGTAGGACGTATTACCGCAGAAAAAAATGTTAATCAACTTTTAGACATTTATCCGCTCATTGCTGACAAAATTCCTAATGTGCATTTAGTAATTGTTGGTAGTGGTCCCTTGGATGCAGAAATTCGCCGTCGGGCTGAAAAATTCCCCAATGGTGTCACAATTTGGGGTGAATCTCATGGTAAAGAACTTTTAGGTTGGTTTGCAAAAGCAGATATATTTGTCAACCCTTCTGTCACCGAAAATTTCTGTACCACAACCAACGAAGCCTTAGCTTCTGGAACTCCCGTAGTGGCTGTTGTTGCCCCTTCAACCGCTGAACAGGTAATTTCTGGAGTGAATGGTTTTCTAGCTGCACCTAATAGCCCTGAAGACTTTGCTCAAAAAGTCATCACAATTTTGGAAAATCCTGACCTCAAAAATCAATTGACTGCACAAGCTCGTCCTTCAATTCTTGAATTTGATTGGTCAGCTTGTACACAAAAGTTTGAAAACAAGCTCTACGAATTAGTTAACATCCGGGAAAAGAGAGATGTTATTTAATTATTAGTAAATTGGTCAAGCAGATTCTAAAAACTCCCAAAGTAGCTACTGATATCAAAATACCTCTGATCATGAGTGACAACTTCAGGAAATGGGTAAATTATCAAGCTATCTTTGACTAAAATAGGAGAAATTCAAAAAGCTTACAGCTTTAAAAGCTCTATTCCCCTATTTACTGGGAGTATCCACTGTTGAAAAAGGCGATCTACAAAAAGTGGATGCTCCCTACCTAATCCAAGAATAATCTTAATATTTACCAAAAAGCTTGGGCTGTAGAACCTTGTAAAATATCAGGATTATTTGAACTTTTTTGTCGTATTTGATGGGAACTAATTAAAGCGATCACCAGAGAATTCACATTTTTAACAATACTGGATAAAGTAATTTTCCTATTATCTATTAATGCCTCTAAAAAATCTAGCGATTTTGTCACCTCAGCAATTACCGCAAGTTTTTCTTGATCTTTATCTACTAAAACCAGATTGTAACTATGACTAGCAAAAACATAAGCTAATTGGTAGCCAATTCCATGTGCTGATCCTGTAATCAGCGCAGTTTTTTGTCGATATTTATGATGGTTTTCCATTTAATACAATGGTTAATTTAGATTTAATAAAGCAAAAATGTTCTTAGATGAACAGTATTGAAAATGACCTTTATCCCATTGCAATTAACAATATTACTCTCAAATAAAAAAATCTGTATTTCTGGATTCACTCTTTTTTCCTAACTTTGATAGCTACCGAAATTTTAGTTTCTATAAATGTGGTAGTGTCTATTGTCGCTCCTTCAACCCTTAGAGGTTGTTTGAAAAGTATCAGATGAAACCCATAATTTCCAAAAACCTAACCCCCCTGCCCCCCTTCCCTACCAGGGAATGGGGTTTTCAAAGCCTCTCCCCGCGTCGGGGAGAGGTTTGGAGAGGGGTCAATTTA
>NZ_JAQMTJ010000080.1:0-7015 GCF_028330815.1 Dolichospermum lemmermannii CS-548 | reverse complement strand
TAGATTTTGATGACATTTTTGGTGATTTACTGTTTCTCAAATGCCTTTTTTCACTTTATCTGTTTGTTTTGATGCTCCCTTTGATTTTCATCTCCGTAATTTCCCTCTGTAACATTTTGGGGTGCGGAATGTGGGTTAAAACGTGAATCTCTGTTTAGAGGAGAAACTGAATTGGCAGTTAGGATTAAAGAAATTCTAACTACACTATCTGAATATAAAAGTGAACTCCTTGATAAAAAACGGTTTTTAATAGGTTTTCTCAATGAGTTTTATTACGATATTCAAACTTATATATATGACATCAAACCGATTTTAAATTTACCTCAAGGAGAAATAAAAAAATTTTGCCAACAAAAGAATCTATCTGTAACTGAGTATTACTGGTATAGCGTCATATTACCTAATTGGTTGAGTCAAGAAGATCCAAAATTTTCTTACTGGATTGAAAAACTGATACAAGAAGAGTATACTGGCAGTGATGAAGATTTAATTATTGCTCTAACTAAAACAATTAATGCTAGGTCTGACGGAAGTGCCTCAAGCCGTTATATTCTAGATTTCTCTATGGCTACAGATTTACTTGTTAGTCACCTTCCTAGTACACTTGAGCCTGTGTTTGTTCAACTTACGGGTACTCCTATCCTTCGAGATGGACAACGTAACCCTGATTTTCTGAAGAAGCAGCAGAAATGGAATCATACTCTATCATGTTGGGGTATTAAACGGGCTTTACTGGTTGCTCATGATGCTCAAGTGAACACTCCAAACAATCTACTCAAGTTAGCAGATGTTATGCTAAAAGAGAGTAGCGATAGCCCCATCACTTTTATTGCCGTTATACCCTTTCCTGGATAGTATTATGACTAAGAACGTAAGTATTTATAATCAGTCAACTTCCGAGGTAGATTGGAAATATCTAGAAGCATCCCAACAGTTGCAGCTAGATAAACAAACTTATGGTTCTGATTATATTCATCTTTATGTTGATAATATAGAAGGTAATTGGCTGGAAAATTGGGATTGGGAAGATGATTTAAACGATTATATTGATGCTTTTTATCATCATTGTCAACAGGGAAATTATCAATTTGCTTTAGATACTTTAAAGGCTGGTGATGATTTGTTGAATCAGCCGGAGAATCATGAAAAATGTTTAGAACTTTATAGTTATTTAGTTGAAAGGTTAGAATTACAAGATCCAATACAATCAGAAATAAATCATCAAGAGATTTTGAACTTAGCTAAATATCGTCTTTATTTGTGATAAACCGTAATGTGGTGTTGGGTTTCCTTGCGTCAACCCAACTTACTACTACAGGCTTATAGACCCCTCATCTGTACGTCTTTCGCATTTGTTCAATTAATTTTTCCATATCTGAATTAGTAAATGCTGGTCTCATTTGTTCAATTAATTTTTCCATATCTGAATTAGTAAATGCTGGTCTCATTTGTTCAATTAATTTTTCCATATCCGAAGTAGGAAATTGTGGTTTCGTTTGTTCAATTAATTTTGCTATATCCGAAGTAGAATATAGTGGTTTTGTTTGTTCCACTAATTTTTTTGCCATTTCCAAAGTAGAATATAGTGGTTTTGTTTGTTCCACTAATTTTTTTGCCATTTCCAAAGTAGAATATTCTGGTTTCGCTTGTTCCACTAATTTTTTTGCCATTTTCAAAGTAGAATATTCTGGTTTCGCTTGTTCCACTAATTTTTTTGCCATTTTCAAAGTAGAATATTCTGGTTTCGCTTGTTCAATTAATTGTTCAATTGCTTCCTTAATAGCTTCATTCTCTTTTTCATCACTTAAATCAGCATCGGCAATTGTATTTGTTTCTTCTATTGATCTCGGATCAATCTCAACCATTAATTTATCCTTGGCCATTTCAATAAAACGCTGAGTTCGATACATCCAAAATGGCTGTTTGACATATTCCTGAAATTCACGTCTTAGTTCGATATGTGGAGCAACTATTTCTCCATTTTTCTTTATCCACCAGTCTTCTTTTTTCTCCCCTGTTACGAAAACGATTAGTAAAGACTCTCTTTCAGCAAAAGTTAATATTTGTTTCCAAAGAATGAAGTCTCCATACTTCCGTTCATCCTCCTTTTCTTTAGCATCCATAAAGCCAGGAGGTTGTAATTTTTTGTATCTATCTTCAGCTTCTTTATATAGGCTTTGCAAACTTTGCTTATCGTAGGGATTTCCTACTTTTGAATCAAATATTAAGAGAAGACGTTCCAAAATTATGTCATTGTCTGCATCAAATGGAAAATGAGAATTGGCAAGCTCCTTTATCTTTTCTTGAAAAACCTTCTCTACCTCATCCACTGCATCAAAGTAGTTTTTCTGCTTATCAAACAAATCCTCCACTTCAGCAGCTACAATTCTTCCTGCTTGTGCAAGATTAGCTCGGAGACTTTTAAATTTCTGTTGTTCAGATTTCCATCTATCGAGTTCTGATAGAGCTTTCTTAAAAGATGCTGCCTCCAAATCAATTTCTTTTTCTCGCCGTCTCAAAAACTCATCGGCTACTTGATAAGGCAGCCAAATTCTGTTTTGGCGATGGAGATGTTCCAATATTTTGAGAAAATCCTCTACAGTAGGGCGCGATACCCGATATAAATCTAAAAGAAAATTGGTATCAAAGACAAAAGTTGCATTTTCCCACAAATTTGAAAAATCAGCCTCAGATGGGAGAAGTCTCCAGGAAAATAAGTTTTTCATATACAGGGGGTTAGATTAAGATTATTAGTATAATTATAATGCTAAGTAGTGGCGGTTTTGTAAAAAGTATAAACTGCTAATTTGTGTTTTTGCCATATTTATTCTGTCAGCCTTCAAGGCTATCACCTCCTATATGCAAATCAATTTTCAAACCTTTACAGTTAACAAACGATTTCCTCTCACAATTAGTCGGGGGACAACAGCACAAACAACAAATATCTGGTTACAAATTACCGCAGAAGAAATTACAGGTTGGGGAGAAGCATCTCCTTTTGGTGTGGGCAACCATAGGCAATCTACTGATAAAATTCAGGAAACTTTGCAGCAAATCATACCTACTTTACAAAAATATAGCCCTTGGCAACGGCAGGAAATTGAGGCACTATTAGAACAAATGCAAATTCCGTCCGCAGTCAAAGCGGCTGTGGATATTGCATTACATGATTGGTTGGGTAAGCGCGTGAATTTACCATTGTGGCAACTGTGGGGACTGGATAAAAATGTTATAGTACCAACATCGGTAACAATTGGCATTAATTCCCCAGCAGGTGCAAGGGACAGGACGCGAGACTGGTTACAATTTATGGACGTACAGTTATTAAAGGTAAAATTAGGTTCAACCGAGGGAATAGAAGCAGATCAAAAAATGCTCTTAGCAGTCCTGGAAGAAGCCGACGGAAAAGATGTATTTGTTGATGCTAATGGGGGGTGGAGTTTAACCGATGCTATTAATATGTGTAATTGGTTAGCTGATTTGGGAATTAAGTATGTTGAACAGCCTTTAGTCAGAGGTGAAGAAGCAAATTTAGCCCAGTTGAAAAAACATTCACCGTTACCAATTTTTGTCGATGAAAGTTGCTTTACCAGTGCGGATATTCCCCAATTAGCTAATTATGTTGATGGCATTAATATCAAATTAATGAAATCTGGGGGAATCACCGAAGCCATGCGAATGGTGCATACAGCCAAAGCCCACAATTTACAAGTCATGTTTGGCTGTTATTCTGATAGTTGTCTTGCTAATACCGCCGCATTACAACTTGCACCACTGGCTGATTATTTGGATTTAGATAGTCATTTGAATTTAATTAATGATCCTTTTAGTGGTGCTGTGGTAGAAAATGGGCGAGTTTTGCCGAATAATTTACCTGGTTTGGGAGTGAAACATTGTGCGTCTGTCGCTTAATCAAAAAATAGCAATTCTTCTTCATGAGGGAATTACTGGAGTTCAGGGAAAAACAGGGTTATCAATTTTACGCTACAGCGAGTCGCCCATTGTAGCGGTGATTGACAGAGAATGTGTCGGTAAATCTTTACCAGAGTTAACAGGTATTCAGCGAGATGTGCCAATTGTGGCATCTGTGACAGCAGCTTTACAGTACAAACCGGAAGTTCTAGTAATTGGGATTGCGCCTAAAGGTGGGGCTGTTCCTGATGATTATTGGCTGGATATCAAAGATGCCCTGAAAGCGGGAATGTCTTTGGTAAATGGATTACATACACCAATGGCAAATATACCGGAATTAAATGCCCTCCTCAAACCAGGACAATTAATTTGGGATGTCCGCAAAGAACCTGCTAATTTAGAGGTAGCATCGGCAATGGCGCAAAATCTGCCTTGTCGGCGGGTGTTGACGGTGGGAACGGATATGGCTATTGGCAAAATGTCAACTAGTCTGGAATTGCACCGGGTGGCTAAGTTGCGGGGTATCCGTTCTAAGTTTTTGGCTACCGGTCAAACTGGGTTAATGTTGGAGGGGGAAGGGGTGGCTTTAGACGCTGTGCGGGTAGATTTTGCGGCTGGTGCGGTGGAACAGTTGGTAATGCGTTTTGGTCAACATTACGACATTTTGCAAATTGAAGGGCAAGGTTCTCTTTTACACCCTGGTTCAACGGCAACTTTACCGCTAATTCGGGGTTCTCAGCCTACACATTTAATTTTAGTGCATCAAGCGGGACAAACTCACAACCGTAATAATCCTCATATACCGATTCCAGCTTTACCGGAAGTAATTCGGATGTATGAAATTGTTGCTAGTGGTGCGGGGGCTTTTCGTCCTGTTCCTGTGGTGGGAATTGCTTTGAATACTCGGAATTTGGGGGAAGTAGAGGCAAAAAATGCGATCGCTCAAACTATAGCAGAAACTAAGTTACCTTGTACAGATCCTGTTCGGTTTGGGGCTGGGTTGCTATTGGATACTGTTATGCAGAGTTAATTTTTTTGCACGCAGAGGCGCAGAGGCACGGAGAGTAGGAGTTTTATTGCCGGTGGAGATAATTTAAAATTCGTCAATTTAAACGAGATAAACTTTGCCTCTACATCCTCAATTCTGTTGTATCTGAACCAAGGCTATGTGATGAACGGAATAAATGATTATGTTCAGGATGATACAAGCGCGAGCGCCCACTTACTGGTAATAGTGCAGGACTAATCACATAAAGTGTCGTTCGGCGTAATTTCTCTTCATGAGTACAATTTGCCATTTGTGCTAAATTCACAACCCGGATTTTTTCATCTGGCCAGCCTAAGCGATAGCAAATTGCTACTGGAGTATCTGGATCATAATGTTCTAACAATTTCCCTTGGGCTTCAGTGATATGAGTCACACTTAGATATAAACATAAACTGGCACGATGTGCTGCTAAAGCTGCTAACTCTTCCGTATCTGGAACATGGGTACGGCCACTAATGCGAGTCAGGATGATAGTCTGCACTAAACCAGGCACAGTTAATTCTATCTTGAGTTTAGCTGCGGCAGCTTGAAAAGCACTGATCCCAGGAATGACTTCAAAAGGAATATTAGCATCGGCTAATAGCTGCATTTGTTCATGAATAGCGCTATACAGACTAGGATCACCAGAGTGTAATCTTACTACAGATTTATGCGATCGCACGGCATCAATCATCAATGGTAAAATTTCTTCTAAAGTCCGATTTGCTGTTTTGATAATTTCCGCATCTGGACGACAAATATCTAGAATTTGTTCGGGAATTAGAGAATCTGCAAATAAAATCACATCAGCAGCAGCTAACAACTTTTGCGCTCTAACCGTTAATAAATCAGGATCTCCCGGCCCAGCACCAACAATATAAACCCCAGGCTCTAAGGTATTTGGATACTTGAAAAAACTCAAATTATTAGTAGATTCACTCATTAATGTCCCCCTGCAAAACCCTGCAAAAAAAACTTTTACCATTTCCCTAGTACCCTTCCGGATTCAGCCACTTTGCCTAGTAGAAATAGATGGTAGATGCACCCTGGTTAAGCCCTAGAGATTAATTACTCTGGGGCATTTTTTTCTTCATTTCCCCCAGCAACAACATCAGGTAAGGAACGCTTGAATATATATAGCCAAGCTAAACCAAATAATCCTAAAGTCATTCCCCCTAAACTTACCATCTGTGCCATCCGTAAAGGTCCTAGCATTAAGCTATCTGTGCGTAAACCTTCAATCCAAACCCGTCCCAAGCTATAAGCAACCCAGTAAACTAAAAATAACGTCCCTACTTTCAACCGGGGTTTTTTAGCTAAAGCTCGAAAAAACAAAGTTATTAACAATGCAAACACCATTAAATTCCACAACGATTCATAAAGAAAAGTGGGATGGAAATATTCAAAATTCACTAAATCCAAAGGACGACGATCTGAGGGAATATATAACTTCCAAGGTAAACTAGTTGGTCTGCCAAAAGCTTCCGAGTTGAAAAAATTTCCCCACCGACCAATTGCTTGCCCTAATATTAATGAAGGAGCAACCAAATCAGTCAATTGCCAAAAAGATACCTTATTCAGTCTAGCAAAAATTAACGCCGCGATCGCCCCGCCAATAATTGCCCCATGAATCGCAATACCCCCTTGCCAAATTGCAATTATCCGTTCTGGATGTTGAGAATATTCTGGCCATTGAAACAAAACATAATATAACCTAGCGGCGGGAATAGCTGCAATCACCAACCAAATTGATAAATCACTGATTAAATCGGGATTAACATGACGACGCTTGGCTAGGTATTGAGAAAGACTAACACCAATTAACACAGCAGAAGCAATCAACAACCCATACCAACGAATAACAATTGGTCCCAATTTAACCACAATCGGACCAGGGGAAGTAAATAAAAACCCCAAAGGCAAAACAGAAAAATCCACTATCATACAAAATTACCTATAGGAATTTGAAATCTATGGAGATAAAACACAATAATATAGTACGCCTTCCTGACTTCCTGACTTCCTGACTTCCTGACTTCCTGACTTCCTGACTTCCTGACTTCCTGACTTCCTGAC
>NZ_JAQMTJ010000079.1:0-5002 GCF_028330815.1 Dolichospermum lemmermannii CS-548 | reverse complement strand
TGGTATAGATGCTAATGGTGATGGCAAAATTGGCTATGCAATTATAGAATCAGCAGGTAATACCACCTTTCTGAAAGATGCAGCCAATAAATACTTTACCCAAACCGGAACAAATACCCCAATCGCTATCAAAAATGGTGGACAACAAATCTCCCAAGATATCTACGGTTCAGGATGGCAAACTCTAGCCGCAGAAACCGTCAGTGTAATTAATCAAGTAGCAGAAATCGTCAGTGGAGTTAATCAAGTTCTTTGGAAAAATGTGGCTGGAAACTTCCTACATATCTGGCATTTAGATAGTAACTGGAATTGGGTTTCTTCTGAGGGAAATTGGGGATTGAATTCGGCGGAAGCTTTAACTCAAGAAACTAAATTTGGTATAGATGCTAATGGTGATGGTAAAATCGGTAGTCCTTCTAGTCTGACTCTAACAGGCACTATTGGTAACGATATCCTCATCAGTGGTGCAAATAGTGATACCTTCAATGGTGGTTTAGGTAACGATACCCTGTATTTAGGTTTAAATGATAATGCTGTGGATAATGTTAACTATGCTTCTGGTGATGGTACAGACACAGTTTATCAGTTTGTGCGCGGTGTCGGTGGCGATAAACTGAATTTTACAGGTATTGCCAATCTTGATGTGGTTACATTGGGTGCAAATACAGAAGTCCGAATTGGTGATGGTATTGCTGCTAATACTGGTTTTGGCACAGGACAGTTATTGATTACTTTATCAAGTACAAATGGTTTCACTAACGCTGATGTGAATGTTAATTTGTTTGGTAGTAACTTCCTATTTAACTAGTTGGTAATTTATCTACCTAGTACATCACAGCGTAAATAAAGCAACCATATTCAATCGCCAAAAAGCCTACTGTATATTAGTTTTGACTTTTGACTTTTGACTTTTGACTTCCGCCCTGCGGTACTAGTGGTCTGTCAAGCTAAAAATTGTGAGATTGAGGGAAATTAGAGAGGCTATTAACTCTAAACCTCATCCATACAGCACTTTCCGGTGTTATGAGGTACATATACATATCCAGCGGGCAAGATGCCCGCACTACAAGAGTTTCATAATTCAAGTTTGTACCTCATTAGAGCGAAATATGTTGTAAATAGAAAATTGACAGACCACTAGTCGGTTTTAACCGACTTTAGCTATAAGACAGGGAATTTATTCCCTGGCTTCCTGGCTTCCTGGCTTCCTCCCCATTAACATCATCACCCCATCATGTTTCGCCAAAAAGCGCAAAAACGCCAACCGAAAAAAGAGATTTATGGTATTGACAAACAATTTTAAAAATGTTATCATAATCTTGACAAGGAAGAACTATCTTGCAATAATAATAAAACGACAAGATCCCCGACTTCTTCAAGAAGTCGGGGATCTGATTGATTCAAAATCAACCCTTACAGCATAGGTGCAAACTGAGATTTATCAGGTACTTCCGCGTACTCAGCCACAATTTGCCTAAGTTCATCACCATTAATGGTTTCTTTTTCAATCAACAAATCAACCAAACGATCTGCGAGACTGCGATGATCACGCATGATATTCTTAGCGTTGCTATAGCATTCTTCCACAATCATTCTGACTTGGGCATCAATGCGACAAGCGATCGCTTCAGAATACTCAGAACGGGTTGTCCAGTCACGACCGAGGAACACTTCACCCTGTTGGCTTTCCAGAGATAAAGGACCCAAATCAGACATTCCAAATCGTGTTACCATTTGTCGTGCCATTCCTGACAACTGCTGCAAATCTCCACCCGCACCAGTTGTAACTTCTGCACGGCCAAAAATTACCTCTTCAGCAGCCCGACCACCTAAAGCCCCTGTAATTCTAGCCTTTAGCTGAGAACGGCTAATTAAACCTTGTTCTTCATTAGGCATAAACCAAGTTAAACCCTGGGCTTGTCCTCTGGGAATCAAAGTCACCTTTTGTACAGGATCATGGTCTTTAAGTAAAGTCCCGACCAAAGCATGGCCGATTTCATGGTAAGCAATCAGACGCTTACTCTTGCTATCCACCAGGGGAGTACCTTCCATACCAGCAACTACCCGATCAACAGCATCATCAATTTCTAGTAAAGTGATGCCTTCCTTGCGTCTTCTCGCTGTGAGAATCGCGGCTTCGTTGAGGAGGTTAGCTAAATCTGCACCGGTAAATCCAGGAGTCCGGCGAGCGATCGCTTCCAAAGATACGCTAGAATCTAATTTCTTATTTCTAGCATGAACTTGTAATACTTCCAAACGGCCTTTAATATCCGGTGCATCTACAGTTACTTGTCTATCAAAGCGACCAGGACGTAATAAAGCGGCATCTAGGACATCAGGACGGTTGGTAGCAGCAATAATAATAATGCCAGTATTGCCTTCAAACCCATCCATTTCTGTTAATAATTGGTTGAGGGTTTGTTCCCGTTCATCATTCCCACCACCAATACCAGCACCCCGTTGACGACCCACCGCGTCAATTTCATCAATAAAGATAATACAGGGAGCGTTATCTTTCGCTTTTTTAAACAAGTCACGGACACGGGAAGCACCCACACCCACAAACATTTCCACAAATTCCGAACCGGAGATAGAGAAGAAAGGTACACCAGCTTCACCCGCAATGGCTTTTGCCAGTAAAGTTTTACCAGTTCCTGGAGGTCCAACCAATAGTACACCCTTGGGAATGCGAGCGCCCACAGCAGTAAATTTCTCAGGTTGTTTGAGGAAAGTAACAACTTCTTGTAATTCTTCCTTCGCTTCTTCAATTCCGGCCACGTCGTCAAACTTCACCCCTGTTTTCGCTTCCATTTGGAAACGAGCGCGGGACTTGCCGAAATTCATCGCTTGTCCAGGACCACCGGGAAGATTATTAGAGCGCCGGAACAAAAAGAACAAGCCAGTAATCAATAAAACTGGGAAAATTAAATTACCCAAAAGTCCCCAGATTGCCCCATCATTGCGGATAGGATGGGCATCAAAACTGACTTGCTTTTCTTTGAGCTTTTGAATTAATTCAGGAGCATTCACGGGCAAATCTACCCGCCAGCGTTGGGTGCGATTTTCGATGTCTTGGTCATTAGCTTCGATAATTGCGGTTCTACCACCATCGTATAGATCCACATTGGTAACGCGGTCTGCATCCAAGTATTCCAAAAAGCGCCCATAGGTCATACGGGTATTGGCGGCATTTTTGCCTGTGTCCGCAGGAGCGCCTGCAAAAGCCCCTTGCCAGAAGAAAAAGCCGATTACCAAAGCCAGCACTGACCAAAGTGCTACGACTCTCCAGGAGAATTTCATCTTTAATTTGCCTTTAGATACTAATATGACTGCTTTTGTAACGGATGTTTATAAATCCATTTTGTAATTTGAGCCATAAAACGTCGGTTTGCTTATGGCAGATTCATGAAGTTTGTCTAGAATCTTAATTAAATTTAACCTAATTCTCATACTAATACCAATTAAAAATTAAAAATTAAAAGTTAAATATTCCCAAAATCAGACCCAGTAAGGATTTGGGGCTAATTTATATTTTGCTATCTCTATTACTAATTTTATGCCGGACTGCACAGGATCACCAAATTCATTTATATTATTCATGCTTCAAAGCTCAATATAACGCAGATGTTATGGAGTATGAACCACGAAGAAACGAAGAAGCGAAGGTAAGAGTTCAAAACGGCTTAATCGTTCGATTCCTACCTGTCCATTAAATTATCATTCTCTTTTTGGCGTTGGTGAATGAAGGTATGATTTTTTCTCACGCAGAGGCGCAGAGGACGCAGAGAGTAAGAGTTTAAGAATGATTTACTTACCTTCCGTAATTTTCAATGTATAAGGTAGGGATTCATTTTCCTTGTAAGAACCAATCCAAATTTGATAAGTACCTGGTAGCCATTCCCCAACAATACCGGGGTTTTTGCCGTCAAAATCATCATTGCACCAAGTTCCACCGGGTCCTTTAACAATCATGGTGGTATCCGCAGGACTTTGGACTACTAATTTCAGGTAGTCAAATTTACTGGTGAGTTTCACAGTATGGTCTGGTGCTTCATCCATAAATCCTTTACATGGTCCTGTTGGTAGTGTTTCTGCTTTTCCTGCTATTTTGCTCCCCGGTATTGCACCACCACTCATTCCTCTCAATATCAAAGGATCTGAAGATAATGGATGTTGAATAGTCGCATCTCCAAAAATTGGCGAGGCTGTTTGAGCATGAGCCACTGGATTAAACCCGGCTGTAACGCAGAGTACAACTATGATTCCTGTAGGAAAAGCTGTTTTTGACATTGCAATTAGAGAAGATTCCTAGATATCTTATAAAGACATGAATTTACAGTCTCAAGTTCCTTTAGAAAAGTCCACAGAATGATTGATCCCATAATCAGAGAAGATAATTTCAGTGTGCAGCCTTAACGGGTGACAAGATGACTAAACAGCTTGTTTCATAAGGGATAGAGTCTGAAAGCCACGTTGAAAAAGAGGTGCTTATTGCCATCATTGAGGTGACAGGTTTATACATTAAAAACTTTTCAAACATCCTCTTAGGCAAACCACGTTGTAGAGACGTTTCATGAAAAATCTCTACATCAGCATTAAACCATCCTGTAATTGATGCGATATGTAGGGGTTTAGCAGTGCTAAACCCCTAGGATATATCGAAGTTAAGGTAATTCATGTTGATTTACAGCAAATTGTCATCAAACCTGGAACAAGAACCCCACCCCCAACCCCCTCATCGCTTGCGGGTAGGGGGGCTAGTGGTCTGTCAAATTTATTTTGACGGGTTTTTGGTAGTGCGGGCATCTTGCCCGCGTGAGCGAGGCACTCACACTACAGGTAGTGCAGGCATCTTGCCCGCGTGAGCGAGGCACTCACACTACAGGTAGTGCAGGCATCCTGCCCGCGTGAGCGAGGCACTCACACTACAGGTAGTGCAGGCATCCTGCCCGCGTGAGCGAGGCACTCACACTACAGGTAGTGCAAGCATCCTGCCCGCGTG
>NZ_JAQMTJ010000078.1:0-3160 GCF_028330815.1 Dolichospermum lemmermannii CS-548 | reverse complement strand
CCCCTACTTCCCCTACTTCCCCTATTCCCCGTTCCCTAATGAATAAAAATAAACTTTGGAAACTTGTATTTTGGCTCGGACCATTCTTTTTAGCTGCTGGCTTAACCATTGGTTTAATATCAGAAAAATGGGGAATAATCCCTTTATTATTAACAATACTAGGCCTAGTAATTTGTAGCCTATGGATAATAATACAAAGTCAACAAAGTAAATGGTGGCAAAAACGTTCTACCCAATCTGGTACTAATGCTTTAGTCGCTACATTATCAGTATTAGTTATCTTGGGATTAATTAATTTTTTAGGTATTCGCTATCATTTGCGGCTAGATTTAACAGATAGTCAATTATTTACTCTATCCCCTCAATCAAGGGAATTAGTGAGTAATTTACCCCAAACAATGAAAGTTTGGTTATTCAGTAAAGAACAAAATCTTCAAGATCGAGAATTATTAGATAACTATCATCGTCAAAGTAATAAATTTAAATTTGAGTATCTTGATCCTCAATTAAAGCCAGGAATAGCAGAAAAATTTGGTGTTAAAGATTATGGTGAAGTTTATCTTGAATTTCAAAACAAACGGCAATTAGTCCAGATAATTAATGAAAATGAACGGTTGTCAGAAATAAAATTAACTACTCGTTTACAACAAATTACCAGTTCTAAAACTGCTAAAGTTTACTTTCTTCAAGGTCATGGTGAACATTCACTTACAGCTAGTAAAGGAGCAATTTCCCAAGCAATTCAAGGATTAACCGATAAAAACTTGACAACATCAGCTTTGAATTTAGCAGAACAGCCACAAGTTCCTGATGATGCTACTGTTATAGTTGTCGCTGGACCAAAGAAAGAATTATTGACAGGGGAAGTCATAGCTTTACAAAATTATCTTAATCGTGGTGGTAACTTATTATTGATGATTGATCCTAATACCAACCCGAAAATAGACACTATTTTAAAAGATTGGGGTGTGCGTTTAGATAATCGTTTGGCCATTGACACTTCTGGGGCAAATTTGCAACTAGGACCCGCTGCTATCTTAGTAACAGAATATGGACAACATCCTATTACTAAAGATTTTGGGAAAAATATTTCTGTATATCCCTTAACTCGTCCTTTGGAAATTGATCCTGTTCCTGGTATCGAGTCTATGGCTTTATTGAAAACCAAACCCTACCCTAGCAGTTGGGCAGAAAGTGATCAGAAAAGTGAAAAATTAGAATTTAATGAAGGTCAAGACTTAAAAGGACCTTTAACTTTAGGAGTAGCATTAACTAGAAAGTTATCAAATCCAATTCCCACAACTTTATCAAATCCAATTCCCACAACTTTACCAAATCCAATTTCCACAACTTCACCAAGTCCAATTCCCACAAATTCACCAAGTCCAATTTCCACAACTTCTCAACCTACTGCGAAAGAGTCACGATTAGTAGTATTTGGAAACTCAAATTTTGCCGCTGATGGTTTATTTGAACAACAATTAAATGGAGATGTATTCTTAAACTCCGTTAGTTGGCTAAGTCAACAAGATCAACAACTTCTTTCAATTCGTCCTAAAGAACCAAAAAATCGCCGGATTGTTATCTCCACTCTTGAGGCTAACTTATTAACAATAGCTGCCGTATTTTTATTACCTTTAATTGGTTTAGGAACAGGTTTTGTGATTTGGTGGAAACGCCGATGAGAAATCAATTAGTAATTCATGATGGTTTCTCATTAAATCAATCAGATTTTTCACTTTTAGAAACAATATTATGGCAAGCTCATGATGGTTATTTTCTTTTAGATTATCATTTACAACGGTTGAAAAATTCAGCAATTTACTTTGATTTTAGTGTTGATATAAATAGCCTAAAAACTCAACTTAATAAATTAGCAGAATCATTTTTAAATCAAGATTATAAAGTGCGATTACTGTTAAATTCTGATGGTGAGATTACATATCAAACTATGTCTTTATCTCCTGTGAAAAATCAAGAAATAGTCAAATTAGGTATGTGTTGCACACCTGTTGACTCTACTAATATATTTTTGTATCATAAAACGACTAATCGCCAAGTTTATGAAATAGCAAAAGCAGCTTTTCCTGATTGTGATGATGTTTTATTGTGGAATGAAAGAGGTGAAATTACAGAAACCTCTATTGGTAATATTGTGGTGGAGTTAAATGGAGAATTGCTGACACCCCCGGTAAAATGTGGTTTGTTAGCCGGAACTTTTCGCGCTAATTTACTTGACCAAGGTAAAATTAGAGAAGAAATTATGACAATAGAAATGTTAAAATATAGCAATCGCATCTATATAATTAACTCAGTGAAAAAATGGCGAGAAGCAGTTTTAATTTCTCACTAATTAGGTAATTTATTAATTAACATTCAATATGAAATTGCCAAAAACAACTTTGATTTTAATACTTTTAGCCCTGGGTTTGGGTAGTTTTGTCTACTTTCATGAAATCAAAGGAAAAAATCAGCAAACAGAAATAAAAATCCAAAACCAGAAAATTTTCGCTTTTACCGCTGATGATGTCCAATCTTTAACAATTAAAATCAAGGAGACAACATTACAACTAGAAAGAAGAAATACATCTGAAAAACCCCAATGGGAAATCAAATCTCCCATATCAGCACTAGCAAATGATGCAATTGTTTCTTACTTAATGGATTTATTAGTTGACGGTAAAAGTGAAAGAACAGTATTAATTTCATCCGCTGAATTATCAGAATTTGCTTTAGATAAACCTGTAGCAACTATTGATATTAAACTAAAAAATCAACAAAGCCATCAATTGATTTTAGGTAAAGGTGATTTTAATAATCAATTTTTATATGCTCAAGCTGATAGTAACAAAAATATGAACTTATTGTTAGTGTCTAAAGATTTTGTAAATGCAGTCAATCGAGACATATCTGAATGGAAACAACCAGCAGAAAAGATTGATATACAACCATTACCTAATCTTCCTTCCCCAACTCCTACAAATAAATAATGTATAATCTCGTTCCCATACAGAGTATGGGAACATTGGTGACAAGTTAAGGCTATAAGTCTTTTGTCAAGCGGTTTTTGGATAATTATTGAAAAAAAACTCGTCAGACCCCCGCTGGAGATCAGGAAAAGGCGCGACAATTAACTTAACATTTGGTTTTCGTTTCTGTT